>JBEKKG010000257.1:0-8949 GCA_050010835.1 Planctomycetota bacterium | reverse complement strand
CGCATTCGCCCAATGGCAAGCGAAATGGCCGACAGCCTCGTCGCACTACACAACCACCTGGCCGGCGCCTACTCACGGCGCTACTCCACCAGCATCCGTCCCCGCGCCGCCTTGCCTGCGGAGCTGGTGGCTGAACAGGCCATCCTCACCGATCCGAAAGGCGAGAGCACCACCCTTAAGATCTCCTCGGCGGAGGGCCGGCGTTCGGTGTCCTATCCGAAGACTGACTGGCCGGGGACATACACGCTCCAGCCGGGCAACAAAGCCGGCCTGGCAAAGACCGCAGCGGCAAAAGCCGCCGCCCTCTCCGCCCCAGCCGCCATGAAGTTTGCCGTCAACGTGGACACCAAGGAATCAGCGGTGGCCTGCCTGCAAGGCCCGGCCCTGGCCGCGGCGCTGAAGGACCTGCCCATTCAGATCGTGGAGGGCGGCGCCGGCACGCTCTCCGAGACGCTCCAACAGGCCCGCACGGGCCTGCCTCTCTGGCGGCCCTTGCTGATTACAGCGCTGCTCTTCTTCCTGCTGGAGTTCGTGTTATCCCACCGTTTTTCGAGGCTCAAGGCCGCCGGGAGGGGCCTCCTCACCTCGTCATCTCCCGCCAGGGAAATTGAAAATTGAAAACTGAAAATCTAAAATTGAAAATCTGGACTGCGCGCGTGGTGCATAACCGGACTTGTGCCACGGATATGCCGCCGCAACGCGGCGGCTTATCCGTGCTACCCGCTGGCACGGATGAGGCCGCGCGAAACAGCCGGCGCGGCCACATCCGTGGCACAAGTCCGCTGATGCAGCCGGCCCGCGTGGCCGGGCGATTTTCAATTTTCATTTTTCAATTTTCAATTTTCAATTCCGTTGTTGTTGCCGCGGAGCCTCTGACCTACTCCGAGTGGAAGCTCAACCATCCCTTGCCCGGCTGGCTGCTGGCGCTGCTGGTCCTGGCGGGTGCGGCAGTCGCGCTCTTCTTTTATCTGCGCCAGCCGGGCCTCACCTTCACGCAGCGCGTGCTCTGGTCCGCCTTCAGGACCGGCCTGCTGGCGGCGCTCCTGCTGCTGCTGCTGGACCCCATCGCCATCAGCGAACATGCCGTGCCGCTCCGCAAGTCGGCCCTGGTGCTCTGCGACGCCTCGCTGAGCATGAGCGTGAAAGATGCGCGGCACAGCGATAGCGAAGTGGAGGACGCGGCCCTGGCTTTGGGCCTGGCGCCGTATCCGGCATCCGCTTGCGACAGGTTGTTGCAGCGCGCGCTGAAGGCCGCGTATCGCGCGGGCAAGGACCTGAACGACCATCCCGCGGCCGCAATGGAGGCGCAGGCTTGGGTTGAAGCCACGCTGCACGATTTGAGCGCTGTTTGCCCGGCCGAGGCGCGGCCCGCCGTCAACGCGCTGAAGGCCAGGCAGAAACAATTGCAGACAGAGGAAAAGGAACGCGGCGTTGGACGCTCACTGGCGGCCTTTGCGGGGCGGCAGAGGGGGATTGCCGGGGCGCTGGAGCAACTGGCTCTGGACCTGCGCGAACCGTTCAAGTGCGACGCGGCACTGCGCAGCCGCGTGCAGGTTTCCCGCATCGAACTTCTCAAGGGCATATTGAGCGGCCAGCAACTCAGGCTGCTCGAACGGCTGCAGGAACGCTGCGATGTCTCAGTTTACCGTTTCGGCGAAAGCTTGCAGCGGCTCAGTGTGGAGCAAACAATCCTGTCTTCTCCAAAGAGCGCCGGGACCGGCGCCCCTGACCAGCCCACTCCCCAAAAGGGTGAGGGGAATGACGGCCTGAAGGAATTGCGCGCGCTGGACAACGGCACTGCGCTGGGGTCCGCGATCACCGAGGCGCTCGAACGCCACTCCGGCCAGCCCGTGGCGGGGATTGTCCTCTTCACCGACGGCGCGGTCAACAAGGGCCTTGATCCGGTCGAGGCCGCGCGGCGCGCGGGCAAAGCCGGGACTCCGGTCTTTCCCGTGGGGCTGGGAATCGCCGAGACACACGACGTCATCCTGCGGCAGCTCACGGCCCAGGAAGTGGCCCACGTGGGCGATGAAATGCGCGTCCGCGTGCAATTCGAGTCGCCCGGCTACCTCGCCCGCCAGGCGGAAGTGGTGCTGAAACTGGGGAACGAGGTGGTGGCGCGCCAGAAGGTCACATTGAACGGCGCGCTGCAGGTCGAGGAGCTGCGCCTGGTGCCCCAACAGACCGGCGCTTTTGTGCTGGAGGCCGCGATTCCGCCCTTCGAGGATGAGAGCAACAAGGACAACAATGCGGCGCAGCAGTCCCTGCGGGTCACCGATGAGCGGGTCAAGGTCCTGTACATCGAGGGCAGCCCGCGCTGGGAGTACCGTTACTTGCGCCAGGTGCTGCTCCGCGACGCGCGCCTGGACGTCAAGTTCGTCATGACCGAGGGGGACCCGGAACTGCCCAAGAGCTCCGACCGCTATCTGGCCGAGTTCCCGCACGATCCCGCGGAGGCCTACAAGTTCGATCTGGTGATCCTTGGCGACGTCAATCCGGAGAAATGGGCGCCTGGGCAACTGGAGCGCATCGAAGAACTGGTCCGCAAGCGCGGCGCATCCCTGCTCATGATCGCCGGGCATTTCTACGCGCCGCGCGGCTACGTGGGCACGCCGGTGGAGAAAGTCCTCCCGGTGGAGCTCAGCAGCGGCGCCTGGATGCTCGTGCCGCCCAGCCTCAAAATGCGCCTTACGCCTGAGGGCGAGCGCAGCGCCATCATGCGCCTGGATGACGACAGCGCTGTGAACCAGAGCATCTGGTCGCTGGTCAGCCCGATGTACGAACTGCCGCGCCTGGGGAACGCCAAGAGCGGCGCCACGGTGCTGGCCACCGTCTCCTTGCCTTTGCTCGGCGCCGAGGACCGGGGCAAAACCTATCCGTTGCTGGCCTGGCAGCGCTACGGCACCGGCAAAGCGATGTACGTCGGCACCGACCAGCTCTGGCGTCTGCGTTTCAAACGCGGCGACCGCTACCACGCGCGCTTCTGGAGCCAGGCGATCCAGGTGCTGACCTTCTCGCGGCTGCTCGGCGAGAACAAACGCATCTGCATCGAAACGGACCAGCCGGAATACCAGTTGGGGGTGCGCGTGCAGATTACGGCCAACGTTCACAACGAGATGTTCGAGCCGCTCAAGGAGCCGCAGTTCAACGTGGAAGCCCAGGAACAAACCAAGGGCGGACGGACCAGGACCGTGACCCTCCAGGCCGTGCCCGACACATCCGGCCTGTATCGCGGATACTTCCAGCCGGCGGCGGCCGGCGTGGTTTCATTCACTGCGCAGGGCCCGGCGCAGAAGGATTCCAACACCGTGGAGGTCAGCGTCCTGAACAAGCCGCTGGAATTGCAGCAGACCGAAATGCAGGTGGGGCTGCTCCGGGAGATGGCTGAGCAGTCTGGCGGCCGCTTCTTCCCGGTGCGCGAGCTGCCGGCGCTGCCCGAGTGGCTCTGCGGCGAGGAACTGACCGGCAGGGTGCGCAGTGAAAAGAAGCTGGCCCTGCCGCTCTTTCTGGCGGTTCTTTTCTGTGCGGGCCTGGAGTGGTTCTTCCGCAGGAGGAACGACTTGTGTTAGGCATTAGGCATTAGGCTTTGGGCTTTGGGCTTTGGGCTTGGGCATGATTCCCATAATTCCCATTATTCCCATACTTCCCATCGGGGAGCGCCACCCTGATGCCTGAACGCGGCCCCTTAGACTACAAGCTCCTCGATGCCTGGGCCAAAGAGCGCTCTTTCGTCCATCTGCGGGGGTTATGCGCGCTGGCGCTCTTGTTCCTGCTGGGTCTGCCGCTCTACGCCTTCCTGGATTGGTTCCTGAGCCTGCCGTGGCCCGCGCGCCTGGTGCTGATGGGCGTTCTTTTGGTGGCCGCGGGCATCGTGGCGCGCCGGCAGTGGTGGCGTCATCTGCGGCGCTTTGACCCGCTGCGGGCGGCGCTGCAGATCGAGCGCTGCCACCCCCAGCTCTTGAGCCGGCTGGTCTCCTACGTGCAGCTCGCTCCCGAGACCGCGGCCAAGCAGTCCGCCTCACCGCAACTGGTCCTGGCGTTGCGGGAAGAAGCCACGCAGGCTGCAATGCCGCTGGATTTCGAGCGCATCGTGGACTTCTCGCGGCTGAAATGGCTCTGGGTCTCCGTCGCCGTAGCCTCAACCTTGTTCTTGATGGGCAGCGCCGCCAGAAGCGATTACGCGCGCGCCGCCCTGCTGCGCCTGGCGAATCCCCGCGCGAAGTACCCCACGCGCACGCGGATTGAAGTCCTGGTGCCCGAGGCCACGGTGCCGCAGGGCGCGCTCGTGGAGCTCCGCTTCCGCGGCTCGGGGCTGGTGCCCGGCGAGGGTCTGCTGCGCATGCGCTCCAGCGGCGAAGAGCGCGATGACAAGATGACGCTGCTGCGCGAGGACGGCAACATTTTCCATTATCGCGTTGAGTCCGTGCGGCAGAGCTTCGAGTTCAGCTTTCTCCTGGGCGACGCGGACTCCGGCCCCAGCGAGATCCGCGTCGTGCCCAGGCCGAGCGTCAAGGAATTCAAGGTGACCTGCACCGCGCCGCCATACACCGGCCGGCCGCCGGAGAGCCAGGACAAGACGCTGAATCTGCGCGTCCTCGAAGACACGCAGATCGAATGGCGCCTGGTCTTCGATTTGCCGCTGGAACGCGTGGGGCTGCTCCTGGACCGCAAGGCCAAGCCGCCGCGCGTGCAGCTCAGCCCCGACGGCGCCGGCGCCACGGTGTACTGGACGGCCTCCCAGGCCACCCCCTACCGCTTTGCCTGGACGCCGAAGGGTTACGCTTTTGATTTCACCGATGAGCTTGAGTACACTGTGGAGATGAAACCGGACGAGCCGCCACGGGTTGACATCCTCCAGCCGGAAGGAGATGAGAAAGCCACGGTCAACTGGAAGGTCCCCATCAAGTTCCGCGCCTCGGACGACTACGGCTTGCTGCAAGCCCGGCTGGTCTTCTGGAAAGCGGACGGCAAGGAACAGCGGCGCGACCTGGGGGCCTTGGGAACCAATCCCGCCGAAGGGGAAACCCAGTGGCGGCCCAAGGACAACCTGCCGAACCTGCAGCCCGGGGATGTGATCAGCTACTGCATCGAAGTCTCCGACAATTATCCGGCCCCGAAAGGGCCGCACTGGAGCCGCTCACAGGTGCAGACCATCAGCGTCATGAAACCCGAGGAGTACTCGGAATTCGTGCGCGCCGAGCGCGAACGGCTCAACGCGGAACTCGAAACCATGATGAAGGCCGAAGAGAGCGATTCGCAGGGACTCAAGGAACTCAAGGAGAAGTTGCAACACTGAAGGGCCGGCATACGTCATAAGAAGGGGCGAGGGGCGAGGGAATAGGGGCGAGGGGCGAGGGAGCGGTCCCATTCTTCCTATTCTTCCCATAAGTCCCATAGCACCTGGCGGCGGAGCGCAGAGCAAGAGCCAATGAAGATCTACAGCAAATCTTTTCCTGCGATCCCCTCTGCGTTCCTCTGTGTCCTCTGTGTCCTCTGTGTTGAACTGCCTGTTGCCGCCTCGCAGGCGGCGGATGCCGAGAAGCCGGACTTGGTCCAGCGGGCCACGGAGATCCGGCAGTACGAGCATAGTCAGCTTGCCATTCAGGAGCAGGCAGTTGACGTGTTGCGCCGCCTGACTGAACTCCAGCAGGCCTTGCAGTCCAACCAGGTCGAAAACGAGCAGGTCCCGGAACTCAGGAAGACGTCCCAGCAACTCAAGCGCATCAATACCGAGAACGTCGCGGCGGCCGTGCAGCAGCTTCGGCTCGCGTGGCAGCAGTTGGACAGGGCCGGCCCGCACGTGGATGAAGCGCAGCGCAATGTGGATGCGGCCTTGCGGGTCATGCGCACCCTGGTCCGCTCCACAGTCAGCCAGGCCGCCCTTGTGGAACTGGTCCGCATGCTCAAAGGCGTCGTCGCCAGCCAGGAGTCCGTGCTGAGCGACACGCGCGCGCTGCCGGCGCAGACCGCCGCAGGGGGAGCCAGAGCCGGCGAACATGCCAAGGACCCGCCCGCGGAAGTGCTTGCGCAGCGCGAGACGGAGGTGGGCGTCCAGACGCAACGCTTCAAGACGCTCCTGGACGAACAGCGCAACGAGGAGCAGCCCCCGCTGCCCAAGGCGGCACTGGACCAGGCCGCCCAGGTTTTCGCAGCGCAGAAGATCCCCGCGGTCCTCGACGCCGCCGCGCACGCCTTGCAGCTTCGCGACGTTCCCCTGGCGCTGCAAAACGAGGACGCTGCCTTGGCCGCACTGCGGGACATCCTGCGCGTCCTGGCGGCGCAGGCCGCGCCGAACAGCGCCACTGAGGCGCTGAAGGGTCTGCGCGAGGCCTTGGCGGAGGTCCTGAAGAACCAGGCCGGTCTGCGGACCGAATACGAGCGCGATCTGGCGGCCACGTCCGCGAAGGCAGCCAAGGCTTATCAGCTCAGGCAGGGCGCGGTCAGCAGCGCGCTGGGCCAGGCGCTCACCAAGTTTGACGACGCCCTCAGGCTGGCCGGCGCGGAAACGAAGGAATCCGTTCAAGGCGCTGCCGAAAGCTCGAAACAAGCCGAGGCTGCTATTCTAAAAAGCAGCCAGCCGGCCGCCGTGAGCGTGCAGCGGAAGACAGAAGACTTGATTAAGAAGGCGCTGGAGCAGGTGGACCAGACGCTTGCCGCAGAGAAGAAGAACGAACAGCTCGCGGCGCTCAAGGACAAACAAGCCACGGACGCCCGCGACCTGGCCAAGGCCATCCAAGCCTTGGGAGAGCGCCAGCGGGCGATAGAGCAGGCCTCCGGCGACGGCGCGCTCGCGGGCAAGCAGATCGGCGCCGAGGACAAATTGACCAAGGACACGCGGGCCGTGGAAGCCCAGGCCACCGCTCCCCAGGTCAAGGCCGATGTGCGCAAGGCCGGCGATGCCATGTCGGCCGCGACCGCGGACCTGGTGAACGGCAACCTGCCGCAGGCCCGCAACGATCAGCAACAGGCCATCGCGGCCCTGGATCAAGCTCAGCAGCTCAGCAACCAGGCCGCGGACAAGGCCCAGAGTGTCAAGGACAAACTGGATCAGGCCGCGGCCCTTAGAGACTTGGCCGCCCAGGTGAGCCAGGTTGCGCAGCAGGAAGACACCATCCACCAGCAGACCCAGCAAGCACAAGGGGCCCAGAACCAGGCCGCGCAGCCTGGACAGGCCGCGCCACAGGGACAGAATCAGCCCGCGCAGCCTGGACAGGCTGCGCCACAGGGACAGAATCAGCAAGCGCAGCCTGGACAAGCTGCGCCACAGGGGCAGAACCAGGCCGCGCAGCCTGGACAGGCTGCGCCGCAAGGACAAAACCAGGCCGCGCAGGAATTGGCGAAAGCTCAGGAAGACCTGAAGAACCAGACCGAGGGCATGGCCGGGCAGCCTCAAGCGCAGAATCAGGGCGATCTGAATAAGGACCTCAACGCGGCTGCCCAGGCAATGCAGCAGGCTGCCGACGCGCTGCAAGGCAACGCGCCGGATGGCATGCAGAAAGCGCTCGCGGCGGAAGACCAGGCCAAGTCCGCACTCCAGGCTGCGGAGGCCCAAGCACAAGCGGCCGCCGATGCGACCAACCAGGCTGCCGCGGGCGAAGCCGCCGCCAACGCCAACGGCACCCCCCAGGCGAATGCCGCGGGTCAGGGCCAACAGGAACAGGGTCAGGGACAAGGGCAAGGGCAAGGGCAAGGGCAGGCGCAAGGTCAAGGCCAAGGCCAGGAGCAAGGTCAGGGCCAAGGCCAGGGACAAGAACAAGGACAGGGGCAAGGACAAGCGCAAGGACAAGGACAGGGGCAGGGACAAGGAAAAGGACAAGCGCAAGGGCAGGCGCAAGGCCAGGGCCAAGGACAAGGACAGGGGCAAGCACCGGCGCAAGGGCAACCCCAAGGGCAGGGGCAAGGCCAGGGCCAAGGCCAAGCGCAAGGCCAGGGCCAAGGCCAAGGGCAGGGGCAAGGCCAAGAACAGGGGCAAGGCCAAGGCGGCAAGGGCGGCACTGGCGGTGGCAACACGGGAGCCTTCGCGGACGCAACTGCGGCTGGCAGCGGCGCCGGAAAACGCGGGGCCTGGAACCCCACGAGGAAAGCTGAGCGCAGCGAGATCAACCAGAAGTATCTGAACCAACTGCCTCT
This sequence comes from Planctomycetota bacterium, assembly GCA_050010835.1. Classification (GTDB taxonomy): domain Bacteria; phylum Planctomycetota; class SZUA-567; order H5-PLA8; family H5-PLA8; genus JAPLOD01. Next base: position 819 of record JBEKKG010000257.1, on the reverse strand, counting down.
CGAATACCGTGACGTGCTGGGCGATTACTTCGAGGCGCTATCCAAGATCAAGAAATAGGACGCGGGAGCACAATGCCCCATATCACAACGAACGATCAGCCACAGAGGCCACAGAGAACACAGAGAGGTTCTTGTTTTTCTTTTCTAAATTCTCTGTGTTCTCTGTGTTCTCTGTGGCAAGGTGTTGTTGTAGTCCTGGCAGCCGAACGGGTGGATTTGGCGCAACTGAGCCCTGAAACCGAGGCTGCCATGAACCGCGGCCTCAAGTTCCTGCTCGATCAACAGAACCACGACGGCAGCATCGGGGACAAATTTCCGGTGGCCAGCACGGCGCTGACGTTGATGGCCTTCATGGTTCAGGGCAATTTTCCCGAGCGGCCCCCCAACGGCGAACCGCTGAAACGCGCTCTGGACTTCCTGTTGACGTCCAATCGGCGGGGCAGCGGGTTCCTGGGGGTGAGCATGTACGAGCACGGCCTGGCGACCCTGGCGCTGTCCGAGGCCTGGGGCATGTCCAGCCGCAAGGATGAGATCCGCGAAGCGCTGAAACGGGCGGTGAAGGTCATCGTGGCCTCGCAGAATCCCGAGGGCGGCTGGCGCTATCGGCCCGATGGCCGCGACGCCGACATTTCCGTCACCGTGATGCAGGCCGTGGCCCTCGCCTCGGCCCAGGAAGCGGGCATTGCCGTGCCTGAAGAAACGATTCAGAACGCCGTCAGGTACGTGAAAGCCTGCGCCACCGGGTCGGGCGGCTTCTCGTATCAGACCAACAATGCGCAAGGCCCCGGCTTCGCCCGCACGGCCGCGGGCGTGATGAGC
>JBEKKG010000256.1:0-8953 GCA_050010835.1 Planctomycetota bacterium | reverse complement strand
CGAGCTCCACGGGGAAAGTCCAAGGGAAGGGGCTCTCGGCCTTGATCTTCAGTCCCCATTCGACAAACAACTCGCCGGGCAGACTCGCGAAGCCAACCTCGCCGATGCGCCAGGCCTGCAGCAAGGTCCGCGCCTCTGTGTCCCCCTGCTGTTTCATGCGCGCCAGTTCCTTGCGGAAGCACTCCTGCGCGTCCGGCGGCCACTGCGAAGCGCGAATGCGCTGCTCCTGATCGCTCGTGAAGTCTCGATAGGGGACCGTCACCTCTTCCTTGAGTGCGCCCAGGGCCGTCGCGCCTTCCACAGGCCGGCGTTGGTCCATGCGCTTGATGATGACCTCAGCCAGCGCGTCCCCGATTTGCCTGTATGACCCCGTCGGGTTAATGTCCGCGAACGCACCGGGCATGAAGATCGGGACCGTGGCAGTTCCGAAGCGCTCCCTCAGCCGGCCGGCCACCACGCCGGGATAATCGGCGCTGAAACGCGGCCCGAAGTTGGCGTTGGTATGGAGCGTGTAGTGCCACAGGATCGCGATCGGCACTCCCCGCTCATCGTCGAAAGACAGAATCCCCACCTCCGGATCAACCGGCCCCGCGGACCCCAGGCATTGGACCTCCTCCTCGCCCTTATGGAGCAGCCAGGTGTTGAGTTCCCTGCCGTCCTTGAATTTGAGGCGGCGATTGTGGATCATCTGATGGCAGTAACCGCGCTGCCGGCACAGCCGCGCCGGGCGCCGGGCCTGGTGCGCCAGCTCCACGGCACTGGCAAACTTCGCGGGCAGGCTCGCAAGCCAGCCTTGAGCCACTCCGCCTTCCTCGGCCCCAAACAGGACTTCTCCCGGGTAAGGCCCCGTGTGCGTGTGGCTTGCCGCCCACACGATGTGCGACGCGGGAATCCCCGTTCTCTGCGAGGCCAGCGCAACCGCCGCGTCCCCGGTGCGCCGGTGGAGCGCTATCAGATCCAGCAGCACATAGGCCAGCTTGACGCCGCCAGACTCCAGCACCAGGGCTTTGATGGTCAACGGGTCGTCCACGCCTTGCGAGACCCTGGGCGTGAGCGCGCCGGCCATCGCTGTGCCCACGGGGGGCGTGAAATCCACTTCCGCCGCGCCGGCCAACAGAGTGTTCGTCATTGCCGTTCCTCCTACTTTAGCCACAGAGGACACAGAGAACACAGAGAAGAAAGTTTGGATTTGCGATTTCCGATTTTCGGTTGCTCCGCCGGACATGCTCAAATCAAAAATCCAAAATCCCTTCTCTGTGTTCTCTGTGTCCTCTGTGGCTAATGAGTACTACCAGTTTAGCAAAGGCACATCCAGCCATTGGCCGCCCTGCATGGCCGACTCATGCGCGATCAGTCCGGGGATGGTCATGTCTGTGGCCCTGATGACGTCTATGGGCGGACGCGCGCCGCTCTCCACGGCATCCAGGAAGTCGCGGATCATGTAGTACTCGGAGGTCCCATGCCCGCCCTGCTTCGCCTCCGCCGGGGCGTTCGGGTCCACGACCGGACAGGCGGTCGTTCTGGGGTTGTGTTTGTCCATTTCGCCCTCGATATGGACGAGGCCCTCCTGGCTCAGGCGATCCAAGCGGCTGTTCTCAAGATGGCCCTGGGTGCCGTAGAGGGAGTACCAGACCATGTGCGGCCGCGCGGCCACCTGGCTGCGCAGGATCTTTATGACCGAACCTTTCTGGGTCTTGAACAAGCCTATTTCAAAATCAAGAAAACCCGGATGTTCCTTGTACGCCGGCATCTTGTTGAAACCGGTTGTCAAGCCGCAAGCCTTCACGATACGGTCCTCCATGAGGACGAGCAGCGGCCCCAGGGTGTGCGCGCAATACCAGATCGGCGGGCGCTCATGCCGCCAGAAGTACCGGCCGGTCTTCGCGTCCACGAGCAGGTTGATGATCTCATGGATGTATTCGCCTTCCGCATAGAAGATGCGGCCCAGTTTGCCTGCCCGGACGAGCTTCTGCCATTCGCGGACGTAGTGAAAATAGCAGTAGTTCTCGCCCATCATGTATGTGCGGCGCGTCCGCTTGACGGCCTCCACGACGCGCTGGCAGTCCGCCACGGTGTAGGCTACGGTTTGCTCGCAGAGCACGTGCTTGCCGGCCTCCAGGGCCAGCACCGTCTGGTCCGCATGGAACTTGATCGGCGAGGCGATGATCACCGCGTCCAACTGAGCGTTGGCGAAGCTGGCGTACTCCTTGTAGAGCGCGCTGTCCGGCAGGTTGAAGACCTTGCCGACCTCGGCCAGCCTCTTTTCGTCAATGTCGCAGAGCGCGCTTACTTCCACCTTGGGATGAGCGGCAAAGACCTTGGCCAGGCCTTGGCCGCGGCTGCAACCCACGAGTCCCATGCGTATCTTCTTCATCGTCTCTCCTTGCGTTGGATGCTGCTGTTTCTACGTACACCTCAAAGGCCGCTCCTGTTGGCCAGTCCCGCGAGGGGCCGCAAGGATATTGGTATGGCGGGAGCGCGTGGCGGGGCGGTGTATGTGAGGGTGGGTGCATGGCCGGTCAGCGTATTTGGCGGAGGGCTACTCATGACGAGACGATGGGCAGTGCTGCTTGGCTGTCTCGTGGCTGTGGCGGCTTGCTATACCGTCGTAGCGGTGAAGAAGGGCGGGTGGCCGTTCTCCGCGCGGCAGGCTGTCCAGGATGAGCCTGTCCAGACGAAGCCGGCCACGCCGGTCCCCCCGCCGCCAGCTATCCCCGCGCTGGAGAAGGACAAGCGGCCGGCCTTCGCGCAGCGCATCCTCGAAGTAGTGGAGGGGCTGCCGGCCCATGCGCAGGGGGTCAAACCTGGCGACCTGCTGACCACGCTCAATGGTTCGCTCGTGCGTGGAAACGACGGCTTGGACCCCTTCCGGTCTTCAGGCGTGGACCGTCTGGGCATCTGGTCAAAGGACCAGGGCCTGCGCGAGTTGAGTTTCGAGGCCGGACCGATTGGCATCACCTTCGAGGAGCAGTGGATTCCGGAACTTTCCTACCTTCGCGGCCCAGACCGGAACGCGGCCTGGGATGCAGCCATGGTGGCGGCCGCTTATTACCATACGCGCGATCGGCTTGCGACGGAGGCGGCGCTGGCGCATGCGATGCAAACCGGCTGCAAGAGCCCCCTTGTCGCGGCGCTGCGGCTGTGCTCTGCCAGCGAGAACGGCGAACATGCCGCGGCGGCGCGTGAGCGCGGGAACCTCGCGGGACTGAGCGAAGACTGCAAGCGGCCGGTCTTATTCGCGCTGTATCGCTCCCTGGTGCTGGACGGCGAACTGGAGGCGGCCGAAGAACTGCATCGCCAACATCCGCAGTGCAACCTGCGCCCGCTGGGCTGGAACGCGGACGCCATTCTGGCGCTACGCCAAGCCGCGCAGCAGGCGGGCGCGGAACCGGACGACGGCAGGGTCAAGTCCGTCGCACAGGATTATTCGGCCAAGCTGGAGTGTTTCGACCCGAACAGTGCCTACATGCAGGAAACCCTGCGCAGAGCGGGGCAAGTCTCATGCCGCCTGGCCAGCGACAAGGCAGTCTACTCGCAGTTCGGACCGCTCCTGGAGAATCCCTGTCTGGGCGCCACGTTCAGGTTCCAGCCGGTGGAAGCGAAAGACAAGCAGCCGGTTACGATAGAACTGATGTTGGGGGATGTCTGGGGCGGCAGGGACCAGTACAAGGTGACAGTCCTCTGTTTCGAAGACGGCGGGGTGTCGTTGTGGGCGGACGGCTACCCTACTCTGGGGTTCCACAACCAGACGCTCTTGAACCCCGGGGACAACCGTGTGGAAGTGTTCGCGAATTCGCCGTGGCTCCAAGTGTGGCTGAACGGCCGGCGGCTGTTCCGCGGGTATCTGCCGCCGGGCAAACGAAAGATGTTCGGAGGCATATTCCTGAAGGGCGGCAATACGGTCATCAAGCAGGTGGTCTACGCTGACCTCGCCGCCATTGAGCCAAGGACGCCTCCAGCCGTTGACAGCCGGCAGGGCCCAGCGGAAACCTTCTCGATACCGGAGCGGCCGCAGGACAAGCGGCTCGCCTGGTTCTACGACATGACCGTGGCGTCGTATCTGAAGTGCGGCCGGCGCAACCCGCGATGGGACAAAGACGCCCTTGAGGCCGTGTGGCTGGCTGCCAGGTGGTGGGCCCACGCGAGACCGCGCGTGGAAGGCGATGACATACTCAGAGCCTGCAAGGCCGCGGCGGAGCAGGGGTGCGACGACCCGTTAGTGCTGTTGCTCCACGGTGACACGCTGTTAGTGGTGGGGGAAAGGACCACGGGCGTCATCGGCAATGCGTATCGGCGCGCCGCGGAGGGGATCACGGACTCCGCCTACCCGCCGCTCGTGCGCTTTGCGGTGTTGAGCCAAGCCATCCGCTACCATTGGGCCTCCCGGCTGAAGCCGGTTCAGGAGGCGGCCTTGGCCCGCTCCAAGCTGGCGTGCTCTCTCATCCCCGCCATTGTCGCTGACAAGGACGCTGACGCGGAATTCGTGAGGCGCATCTTCGTCAACGCGACCGACCTGCCGAAGGAGAACCTGCCCGGGTTCAGCCGCCTGGAGCAGTTCGAGCGGACGTATGCCGCCCTGTTGAAGGCCGCGCCGGACGGAGCTCTGGCGGCGACGGTGCGGGGGTGCTTCTACATCAAATACGCCTGGGAGGCCCGCGGCAGCGGTTGGGCGAGTACTGTCAGCCCCGAGGGCTGGCGCTTGTTCGGGGAACGTCTGACGGTAGCGGCAGAGTCGCTGCGCAAAGCAGCCAGTAGTGATCCGGGCAACTCCATCGCGCTGAGCCACCTGATCACCGTCGCGATGGCACAGGGCCTGCCGCGTGAGGACATGGAGGATTACTTTGAAAAGTCCGTGCGAGCCAACCCGCACGATTTGGAGCCATACGATAGGAAACTGACCTATCTGCGGCCACGCTGGCTCGGGAGCGCCGAGGAGGTGTACCGGTTCGGGAGTGAGTGCTTCGAGAAAGCCCAGCGCGATGCCGCGGCAGACCCCAGCCTGGTGAAAATGCTGGTGGCGGCGCACAACAGCCTGGCGGATGATGCCGGCGGCGGGAACGCCAGCCACGCCGCCAGGGAGTCGCTGGCGAAGCAATACTGGCGCCAGCCCGAGGTCTGGAGGGACATTCTGAAAGTCTACGAGTTCCTGCTGCTGCGCTGTCCGCGGTCGCGGCGGTACAAGACCGAATATGCGAGCTACGCCGTAACCTGCGGGCAGTGGGGCGTAGCGAACCGGCTCCTCAAGGAGCTTGGCGACGACGTGGCGACGGCGGTGTTCGGCGGGCCGGCCGGAGCCTACAAGACCCGACAGCTAGTCGAGCGCATGATGTCCTCTGGCAAGTGAGAGAGTCGCGCTGCGTGGGCACTTGACGAACATGCAGCGCGGCGGAAAATATCCTGGCAATGGGATCGCCGGCTGCCTCACCGCGGTATATGGTGCTTGTCTGGCTGCTCTGTGCCGCCTTGGCACACAGCGCGGGCGCGGCAGACGCCGCCCCAGCCAGTCCGGAGCAGTTGCTCGGCATCATCGAGAAGGGCGGCTTCGACGAGCGGCAGGATGCGCTCAAGCAGCTCGAAGCGCTCGGCGAAAAGGCCCGGCAGGCACTGGAGAAAGCCGCGCGGGAAAGCGAACTGTTCGAGGTCCGCGCCACCGCCGCACGGCTGCTCGGCAAGTTGTCTCAGGCCAGCGTGGCGGTCCAGCTCATTGACCTGCAAGGGCAACCCGTGGCGGACGTGCCGCTGCAGGTGCAAGTCCGGCAGCCCACGCCGCTGCCCAGCCCGTTAGTTTATTCCGGCGCTGAGGAGGAACAGCCGCCGCCGGCCAGCACCGACGCCAAGGGACAAGCCACGTGGACGCACTTGGTTCCCGGTTCCGCGCTGTGGTGCGGGACGGAAGGGCCTGCGCAGGAGCCGTGGAATTGGCAGCTCTGGTACTTGCGGCCGGGCGAGAACAGGCTGACGCTGGTCCGTCATAGAGGCGGGACCGTGGCCGGGAGCGTTGTGGCGGAGGATGGCAAGCCGCTGGCCGCCGCCACACTTTCCCTGATACCGGACTGGGGACAAGACCCCCACGGCCTCGACCCTCAGAAGACCCTCGCCAAGCGCCAGAGTAACACACTGGCATCCGGGGTGAGCGACGCCGCGGGGCGGTTCGCTCTTGAGCACGTGCCCGCCGGCAGCTACCTGCTGTTTGCCGAACACCCGGACTGCGCCGTGGCCTGCGCCGGCGTGATACGGGTGTGCGAGGCAGGCCGCACGGATTTGCCCACGCCGCTCCGCCTCGCCAGCCGTGCTGCCGCGTATGGGACGCTCAGAGTCCTGCTCTTGGATGAGCAGGGGCAGCCGCTGGACAAGGCCACTGTCTCCGTCACCCTGGCGCGCACGCCAGGCCCCGCGCAGCCGCCTGCCACGCCGGCGGACAAGCCGTCCATAGCGCCTGACGGCCTGGCCGCGCGGCAAGCGTGGCTCAGGTACACTCTGGCCACCTCCGACAATTCTGAAACAGCGTCCCAGACCGAGACGGCCGAGGCCGGGTGCCTGGAGCTGCCGAACCTTTGGCCGGGAGAATATCAGGTCACCGTGCGGGCCGAGGAGGAAGGCAAGCCGGGGGTCCGCAAGTACCAGCTCCGCAACCTCATCGTGGCTGCCGACCAGGCGGCCGGCAAAGCGGGCGGCCCGCAGAACGTTTTCGTGGCACTGCCGCCCGTGGCCTGCGGCTCCATTTCCGGGCAGTTGGCGAGCGCCGCCGGCAAGTCCGCCTCCCTCGGGCGGAGAGTCGGGGAGTTCAGTGTGTGGGCGTTGGCAGAGGATGACCCGGACGCGCGGGCGGTGCTGAGCGATCTGACGCGCTATGAGAGTTGGTTTGGACGATGGCAGGAGAACCTGCCGGACTTCGGCGTGAAGCTGGAGGACGAGAGCTTCGCACTGAAGGACCTCGTGCCGGGCCGCTACACTTTGGTCATTGTGGAAGGGAAGACCACGAAAGGTGTGATGCACGGTGTTGAAGTGGCCGCGGGGCGGGAGACCAAACTTCCGGCCTTCAGGCTCCCCGGGCACGACAAGCCCCTGGCGCGCAGCCTGAAGGACGCTGCCATCAACGGCACGGTGCTGCTCCCAAACGGAGAACCGGCGCAACGGGCCAACGTGGTCCTGCTGAGCGCCGAGGGCGGCTGGTCTCAGACCTGCAGTACGGATAAGGGAGTGTTCAACTTAGTGAGCGTCACTTTTGATGACGACGAGCACGTGAGGCTGAGCGCCTCGCTGGCTGGTTTCCGCACCTGCCATGCGGACCTGCCCCTGACGGGTCTGCCGCTGCGCAGCGTGGTGTTGCAATTCGAAGCAGAAGACGCCCACGGCAGTATCGCGGCCACGGTCGTGGACGCGCAGGGCCAGCCGCTGAAAGGCGCACTGGCCGCGGTGCAGCCGCTCGAGGGCGCCGGGTACAGCCAGAACAACGGCGCGCCCGGCAAACCAGCGGTTACGGACGCAGCCGGGCGCGTGGTCCTTCCCGGCCTCGCCTACGGCCAGCGGCGGATTGAGGTCCTGAAGGAAGGCTACTACCTGCCCGAACCGGAGACGGTCCAGGTGCTCCCAAACAAAGTGACAGCGGTCAAGGTGACGATGCAGCGCGCGCTGGCACTGGCGGGACGCATTGCGGCCCCCGCGGGCACGGACACGGCGAAAGGCATGGTGTCTCTGGAATACGCCGGTCTGCCCACCGCCGGCCAGTATGGCTGGCATCACTGCTTCGCCGCGCCGGTGGATGAAGCGGGACGGTTCCAGTTCAGCGGCTTGCGGCCCGGGAAGGTGTCGCTGTCCGCGCTGTACCCAGGCTTGCTCGGGGCACAGGAGAGGACGGAACTGGAGCTGGCCGCGGGGGCGCTGCCGGACGTGCAACTGCAGCTCGTGCGCTCAGGCGCGCTGAAGCTGGACCTCGGTCCCGAGAACCGGGGCGCGAGGCTCGCGCTCATGGCCCCGGGAAGCTGGGATCCCGCGCGCGGCCTGAACCACAACCTGCCGCAGGAATGCCTTACGGAAACCACCGCCGACTCTCTGGGCCGGGCGGAGCTGCGTGACCTGCGGCCGGGAAGTTACGATCTGCTGGTGCGTCCTGCCTATGAGGAAGATGCGTTCCACTACACGCAGCACGCCTGCGCCGCGCGCGTCTGCCCCGGCATCCGCGTGGCGCCCCTTCCCGGCGGGCCGGAGGCCCTGGAGAAGCTTGAGCCGGTCCGGCTGAAACCGGGCCAGGGCGGCAGCGAAGTGCGCGGGCGCGTGGTGCTGAGAAACGTGGCGGCCTTCCGCCCCGGCGAGAAGGACCTGGGCCGGCTGCGCGTGACGCTGGCCAATGAGCAAGCCGTGGGGAGCATTGATTTCTACCTGCCGGACGACCTCGACCCGCAGCTCGAACCCCGGCAGGTGGGCCGCCCGGCCCAGGGCTTCCTTATGGTGCCGCAGGACCTCTTTCGCATCGCGGCGGTTCCGCCTGGCGAGTACCGCTTGTACCTGGAGTACGAGCTGCCCGAACGCCAGTGGCCGTGGCGCGAGCGGCAACGGTTCAACGCTGCCGCCGGGCCGGCCAAGACCATCCAGGTCGCAAGCGCCACGGTGACGGCAGCGGACGACATTGCCTTCGAGATCGGGACGGAGATGCTGGAGCGGCTGCGCCGCGACCGCCGTGAGGAAACCGAGACACGAATGCGGCGGCAGTATGGGGCCGCAGAGGGAGAGGACCTGGGGCCGGAGTTCCAGCCATGAAGGCTCAGGGCCTCATTCAATTGTTGGAAGAAGAAGGGAGTCGAGTATAATGCCCCGAACCGCTTTAGGAGGACTAGCGCCATGTTGCGTCGCACATTCTTCATCTTGACCCTGAGCACCGCCTGGGCCTGCGGCGCGGAACAGGTGGTCTGGCAGATTGGCCAGCCCGACAAGAGCTACGCGGAGTTCGCCATTG
>JBEKKG010000255.1:0-13103 GCA_050010835.1 Planctomycetota bacterium | reverse complement strand
TCTTAGTGACAACCTGCCGGCGCGGTCCCAGGAGTACTTGAAGGCCTTCGCCTTGATGAGTAAACCATTGCCGCGCGGCCTCGTATGCGCTGACCGGCTGGCCTGCGATGGCCACGCAGCCGCCATAGGTAGGCTCGAAGCAAACCCACCGTTTCAGCTCCGTCGCCCAGACCTCCACAATGTTGTGGTTGCTGAGGTGGTAGCTCTCCTCCGCGCGCCGGACGCTGATCGGCCGCGCGGTCCAGCCCAGCGCCGTGGCGGCCGCGCAGTACACAATCGCATAGTGCGCGCAGTAGAAAGTATGGCCTGCGGCGCTGGCCTGGAGGATCTCCAGCGCGTTCTCGGTCTGGAGTGTCGGCCGTCCAAACATGTAGAACTGCGCATAGGCCCATTCCGCGAGACGCAGCAGTTTGTCCATCTCGCTGCCGCTGCGGGCCAGCGCATCGAGCCCGTATGCTTTCCGGAACTGTGCAAGCTCCTCAGACCGTGGATCTTCGAAACAGAAGCGCTCCACGAATTCCTTCTGCAAGGCTGTCTTATCCATTTTCACTCCAAGGTGATAAACACGGCCGAATGCGGCGGAACAGTGCAGCGCACGGTGCCGGCTTCCAGCTTAACGGGCAACTCGGAGACGGCATCGCCCTCGCGGGCAATGAGCGGGCTGGCATCCACATTGTCCTGCGAAAGGACCACGCCTTTGGCGCGCGCAGCAGCGAAGTGCTGCAGCTTGACTTCGCACGGCGCACCCGCGGTCCAGGAGCCGTTCACAAGCACCAGATACAGGGCCTTGCCGTCGCCGCTCAGCGTCGCGAGGGCCGGCGTCTGAGGCATGGAGCGAGTGGGGACAGACAGCCGATTTCCAAACGACCGGAAATCGGTGCCAGTCCCCACTCGCCATTCGTAGTACGGCGCCGTGCCCTGCATTTCGAGTGCCCACTCGCCCACATGCCGGTTGAAATGGTAGTACAGCCAGTAAATGAGGAAGCGCTTTTCGGGCGCCTGGGGAGTGAGCACGCTGAAACCGGGCTCGTTGAGGCGTGTGAACATCTCCCAGGAACTGGCGCCGCGCAGCAAGTCTTCGCGCGTGTAGTAGATCAAGCGCACGGCGCGGTGCAGCATGCCTGTGATGCTGCTGTTGCGGGCGATGTGCTCGGCCCGCTCGCCGCCCGGGCCGCTGCTGATCATGCCCCATTCAGTGTCGTACTGGTACACGTCGCGCCCGGGATTGTAGGCGTGCAAGAGCGCATTGACGCGCGCGATTTCGTCCAGCATCTCCGCGTTGGCGCGCAGCACCACGTCGCTGAAGCTGCTCTTATTGATGTCCATGCCGCAGTAGTAGTGCGGGACCACGAAGTCGTATTGGCCGGCGCAGAGTTTCATCAGGTAATCGCCCCAGGCCGTGCTGGTGGCGGTGATCGAGAGGCCGATCTGTCCGCCCGGCTGGGCCGCGCGCACGGCCTGGCTGACGGCCTTGAAGTGCGCGGCGTAGGCGTCGGGCGTGGGGAACATGGCTTTGGCGCTGGAGACGTACGGCTCATTGGTGATCTCCCAGCGTTGGAAAGCGTACCCGCGTTCCTGCGCGTATTTCACGCCCCGTGACCAGACTTCCGGCGCCAGGATGCTGGTGGCGCCCTGCGTTTCGAATTCGAGCACCGATTTGTCGAGCGGGATGTTGACGCGCTTCAGCAAGTCCGCGGCTTTGTCAATGGCGGCCTCCAAGCCGAAGCGTTCGTCTCCCACGGCATAGAGGCGCGTCATGGGCAAGCGCAGCTCGCGCACGGCCGCTTCAAGCTCCGGCGCCAGGACGTACTCGCCGGCCTTGTTGTATGGCACGCCCGTCCAGCCCGCCACGCGGTGGAACGAGATGCCGCCCGCCTCGCGCGTGGCGCGGCGCAGCTTCTTCTCCGCGTCCACGCTGAAGGCAAGCTGCTCGCCGCACGCCAGCCGGTGTTCCAGCGGCGGGACGTTCAATTCGCTGCGCTCCAGCAGCCGCCCTGCGCGCGTGCCGGGCGATTCCGTGACGGAAACGTCGTCAATGTACAGCGTCTGTTCTTCCTTCTCGGACGGCGTGGCCCTGAAGACCAGCAGGAGATAGCGCGTGCGCGTGGCGAAGAAATCCCAGCCTTCATGGACCTCATAGGTGAAAGACTTCCATTCGTTTCCAGGCTCGAAGGAGAAGAAGCCCGGTGAGGGGGCTTCGGTGAAGGGCTTAAGCTGTTCATAGGAGTCGAAACCGAAGACGGCTGGGCCTTTCTTCTCAGCGCGCGCCCAGAATGTGACCGTGTAGCGCATGCCTTTGTGGGTCTCGATGGCATGTTCCGGCGACGAGACAATGTAGCCCGCGGTGCCCGCGGGATGATGGATGCGCAGGCAGGCCTGGCCGGAATGAGGATTGTTGGTCTCGCGCGTGAAGTTGGCCGGGTCCTTGTACTTGTGTGCGCCCCACATTGTCCAGCCGGGCGGCGGGTTCTGCGGCGCCGGGGCTTCAAGGTCCCCGTTGAAAACCAGGTTGGGCGCGTCCCCAGCCGCTGCAATGGGCGCCAGGAGCAGAACAATTGCGGATTGCAGATTGCGGATTGCGGATTGGCGAGGATGAAACATAACGAGTCCCTTTCTTCTATGGGCCATTACACCACGGGGCGGCGATTGGTTTGCGGATTCCCGGTTGTAGCCCTACAAGGTGGATTAACGAGAAGAACTATGGAAAAGACTGAGATCGCAGTCAACCCGGACATCCCCAAGGGCGCCCTCTACGCCTTCTACAAACGCAATGGCATCTGTGAAGCCGGATTCGGGCCGGACATGGCGGAAGTTGTGCTGAAGCATCCCTGTGTCAGCGTTGGCGCCTTCCAGAAAGGGGAACTGGTCGGATTTGCGCGGGCCTTGTTCGATGGCCTGAGCGCCAGCATCGTCGAATTCTCACTGGACCTCAGGTTTCAAGATGCAAACGAACTGCGCAATGGCTGCTTTGTGGAAAGCGATCCTCATGGGATAGCGAAGTGTATGGGCAAGGCTTTGCTCGGGGAACTTCGAAATCGCGGCTGTTATTTCTTCTCGATTTCTGTCTGGACTCCCGGAGAGCAGGAGTTCTACGAGGCGCTCGGGTTCTGTGAGAACAAGGGAGCCAGAGAATTCGTTATTGATGAGAGACCCTATGTAAAGAAAAGGAGCGATCCGGCCAAGGACTCCGGGCGGCGCGGGGCCCCGCACTATTGCGGCATGAAACGCGAGCGGTACAGGCGATGAACGCCGTCGGATAGTTGTTGACTCCTGCGTGGCGCATGTAGAATGCTGAATGGGAAACTGGAGGTGCAATATGGCTGGGGCGATGCGAGCTGTTAGGACCGGGCGGGCTGTGCCCAAGAGGAGTCTTGCCACTGGGATTCCGCCTGAAGATGCCGCGACTGTGGCGCGCTGCAAGGAGCAGGCGGAGTCGTTGCGGAAGTTGCTTCACTCCAAGACGGAAGAGCAAGTAGTGGCGGAGATGGCGCCGGAAGTGCGCGAAGATTATGTGGCCATGTGCAAGCGGATGCGCATCTTGAACATGACGGACAAGGAACTGATGAAATTATATTATGACATGAAGAGGGAGAGAAACCGAAGATGAGCGACCGTTTCGTGATTGACGCCAGCGTCGCAGCGAAGTGGTTCTTGGGCGACGAAAAGGACGTGGTACTTGCGCGCCGCCTTCTGTCTCAAGCACGAGCAGGTGAGATAACCCGCTCCGGCCATCTTTCGTCATGAAGTGTGCAATCTGCTGGCGCGCGCTTGCGGGACCTATGTGCCGCCTCACCGCCAGCCACGACTCAAACTGGAACAGGCACTCTTTGGGGTGTACGGTGTATTTGGCGTGCCTGTGGAGCTAGAACCTTTCACCCCGCGGCAGGCAGTATTGGCCTTGGAATACGCGGTTTCATTTTACAAAGGTTTTGACGATATGTGTTACTTGGTGCTTGCCCAGAAGCTGGATTGTCCTTGGGTGACGGCGGACGAAAAGGTACTACGCGCCTGTCCTCCGGTTTTTCCGGCACATCGCGTGCTGCCGCTTGCCGCTCTGTAAGGCGCCGCGCCCGCAATTCCGAGATGGCCTCCGCCTCCTTTCTTGCCGATATACTCTCCAAGTCCCTTGCGCATGACCGGCCACAAAGCCAAGCGCAAGCCGGCGCGCCCATCGAATCCCGACAAGTCGGGAGAAACTCGAAAATCGAAAATCCGTTTTTTGGGCATTGACCCGGGAACACGCAGGGTGGGGTGGGGGGTGGTGGCGCGAGAAAAGGACGGGACGCTCAAGCTGGTGAACTGCGGCTGTATTGCGCCGTCGCCCAAGCTGGCGTTGAAGGAACGGCTAAGGGATATTTTTGCGGAACTCGAAGAAGTGCTGCGGCGCGCACGGCCCGATGCGGCGGCGCTGGAGGAGACCTTCGCGGGCGTGAACATGAAGTCGGCGATCGCGATGGGGGAAGGGCGGGGGATCGCGCTCCTGTGTTTGGCACGGGCTGGAGTTGACGTGCTGGAGCTTTCCCCGCGCTCCATCAAGCATGCCGTGACGGGCAGCGGCGCCGCAAGCAAGTCGCGGGTGGCCGCGATGGTCGCGGCCCAGTTAAGCTTGAAGGAAGCGCCCGAACCGGAAGACATCACCGACGCCTTGGCCGCAGCCATTGCCTTGGCACGCAGGATGTGAAGCAGCGAGCATCATTTCTTCTCGTATTTCGCCGTCTGCAGCGTGGTCGGGGACATTGAGGACAGGTCGTTCTTCGACTTGGGCGAGTCGTCCTTGGCGCGGGTCAGCGTCAGGTTCGGGCCTTCCAGCACGGCGGTGAAGCGGCGCACTTCTTCGCCCGACGCAAATACCAGGACGTCGTCTTCGAAGCGCAGCTTGCCCGTGGCATTGGCCCCGGCGGAGTCCTTGTAAGTGAAGCTCCCGTCTTCAGCGACGAGCAGCGTTTCCGCAAGAAAGGGACTGGGCTTGTAGACGAACTTCCCCACGAGCGCCTGCAGGCTCTTGACGGGAACTCCAGCGGGCTGTGCGCGTGGCACGTCCGGGGCGGACGTGGCCGGCGCCGCTTGCGGCGCCGCCGGCGCGGCCTGCTCTGCCCCCTCTTTGAGCCAACTGGCCGGCTCGCGGTCCTGCGGCGGCATGCCGCCCAGAACATCGCCCGGCTTGGTTACATCCGTGGCCCTACGAGCCAATTCAAAACCGCCGGGCACGAGCCGGAGCGTAAAGTACCGCTTGCTCGCGGCGCCCACGAATGTGATCTCGTAATCGGTCCGCAGCAGTGCGCCATTCTGCGCGGCGCCTTGTGGGGGCACATAGGCGAAACAGCCATTGGCCGTGATCACCAGGCATTCGTTCTTTCTCCCGCGGGGGTAGTACGTGCCGGCAAGGTCGGCGCAGGAGCCCGGGGGCTGAGCGGCGGCCGCAGGCGGGGGCGGTGAGGCGGGAGAAGGCGAAGGAGCGGCTGGCGGCTGGGGCGCCGCCGCCGGCGGTGAGTTGGCGGGCCTCGGGTTGCCGATCACCGGCTCCTGAACGCCGGCTACCGGCGCCGCGGGCTTTGCGGCGGCCTCTTGCGGATTGAAGAGCGGCCGGCCTTTGCTCCGCCATTCCCCCTCGGCGACGTACAGCGCATGGCCTGAGGACTCGTGCAGAGGCGGCATTTCTCCCAGCAGGTCGCCTTTTATGGTCCGGTCCATCTCGCGGCTGCCCAATTTCACGTTGCGGGACTTGAAGCTGTAGCTGAAGTAGCGCTTGACAGCCCCGGCTGTCATCGAGAAGAATTCGTCGTTGGGCCTGAATGTCCCGCTGACGTGGCCGCCGGCCGCGCTGTAGAGATCGAACGTACGGTCCTGGCGCATGGTCAGCACATAGGTGACCGTTGCGCCATCCAGGTAGAACGTGTTGAAAAGCCGCATTTTGTCCTTGTCTTCAGCCGGCGCTGTGCGCTGCAGCACCCCTGCCAGCACGACCAACAAGAAACAGAATCGCCGCATGGATTTTGTCCTCCCATCCTGACACCCCGGATTATATGCGGCGCGCGGCCGAATTCATGGAAAAACAGGCTTGAGGCTTGAGGGGCGCACGACGATGAGACAATGCCTCAAGCCCGGAGTTCGCTTGCTTTCGCAGCCTGCCCAAGCAGAATTACAGCATGGCCAGGTTCCTTATCACAGGCGGC
The DNA here is from genome assembly GCA_050010835.1 of Planctomycetota bacterium. GTDB lineage: Bacteria > Planctomycetota > SZUA-567 > H5-PLA8 > H5-PLA8 > JAPLOD01. Next base: position 6,930 of record JBEKKG010000255.1, on the reverse strand, counting down.
TGCGGATTCTTCGGCACATGGATTATCCGGCGGCTGCTGGACGACGGCGATGACGTGCTGGTGTTCGACGCGCAGCGCAACACCGCGCGCTGGGCCCTGGTTCTTTCTCCGGCCGAAATCGCGCGCCTCCCGTTTGTGGCCGGAAAGATCGAGGACACCGAGAGCTTCATCGAAACCGCCCGGCAGGCCGCGCCGGACGCGCTCATCCATTTGGCCGGCCTGCAAGTCCCCGCCTGCCGTGAGAATCCGGTGCTCGGCGCGCGCGTGAACGTCCTCGGGATGCTGAATGTGTTCGAGGCGGCGCGCGCGCTGGCCGGCCGCGGCGCTGCGCCGCGCCTCGTGTACGCCAGCAGCGCGGCGGTCTTCGGGCCGGACGCCGAGTATCCCGAGGCCGCGGTAGGCGACCGGTCCGCTCCCAGGCCCGCCAGCCATTACGGGGCCTTCAAGTTGTGCAACGAGCAATGTGCCAAGGCGTACTGGCTGGCCTGCAAGCTGCCCAGCGTGGGCTTGCGTCCGCTGACGGTCTACGGCCCCGGCCGGGACACGGGCATGACCAGCTTCCCGACGCGCGCCATTGCCGCAGCCCTGCAGAAGCAGAAGTTCGACATCCCTTTCTCAGGCCCGACGGCGTACATCCACGTGCGCGAAGTGGCGGACATATTCGTCACCTGCGCGCGGGCGCCGGCGGGCGGCGCGCAAGTCTACACGGTTGGCGGAGACATCGCCGATACGGCGGCATTCATCGCGCAGCTCGATAACGTCATTCCCGGCGCGCGCGCTTTAATCACGTGTTCCGGCGGCGAGCTGCCCGTGGCCTCAAAACTGGATGACGCCGCCCTGCGCCGGGCTTATCCCGGCCTGCTGCGCATCCCCTTGGCTCAAGGCATCCGCGAAACGGCGGAGGTCTTTGAGCGGCACCTGGGGACGTGACATTTTGGATTTTCGATTTTCGATTGCACCACCGGACGTGCCAAAATCGAAAATCGAAAATCAAAAATCAAAAATCGAAAATCCTCTGCGTCCTCTGCGTTGAGAAATTCTGGCTAAAACCCGTCCAGCCTGTAGACGCCTGGGCTGCCAGGCGGAAAGAGAGCGCGCACCAGCGCCTCATCGCCTCCGCTCCGCAAGCCGGGAATACACGGCAGGGCCAGCGAACCCAAGACCATCTGCAAGAGCGCCTGTTGACTGCACCAGACCCGCGCTACGCGCCTCCGTTCCCCGGCGCCCGGCGCTTGTTTCCGTCCTGGCGGGACAAGGAGCAACTCATGGACGCGGCCGTCCACAAAAAGCCGCAACTCCGCTTCGCCCTCCAATCCTGCCGTGGCCACGCGCGCCTCAAATTCCGGCTGCACCGCCTGCAGAAAGAGTTTTGTGTCCACGATGCGGCCCATGCCCCCGCCGGTCCAGTGCAGTCCCCCTTCGGTTTGATGGTTGAGGCGCAGCGCATAGGCATGGAGCGGGTGCGCCGGTGTGAGCAGGGGCAGCACGATTTCCTTTTCGAGCGCCTCGCGGCGTTGCTCGCGCAGCCAGGCCAGCACGCCCGCGCAGGCGGCCTCGTCGCCGGGCCGCATGGCCGCTTCCCAGAAAGAGTTGTCCTTCCAGACCAGGTAGGCCCTGAGCAGCCGCTTGTCGCGCCTTTCGCGGAACACAAACAGAGAGGGCTTCTTCCGGTCCAGGAGTCCCCAGCGCCGGCAGGCAAAATGAAACTGCCGGCGCGTGCGCACCACCGAGGCCGCGGTGCCGGCCGCTGCTGCATTGTACAGTTCCGTCAAGGCCGCGAGGTCCTGCGCAACACCGGGGCGCACCGCGAAAGGATTGTCCAGCGCCGCCACCTCGGTCTCCGTGACCTTGAGCTTGAGCGTGTATTTGGGGAAGCAGCCCACAAAGCCGAAGCGCGGGTAATAGCGGTCCTTGCCGAAAAGCAGGGCCAGCGGGATGCCTTGTTGGCGCATGAGTTCCAGCGCGCTCACCATGCAGCGGGCCGCCAGGCCGCGGCGGCGGAACTCCGGCAAGCACCCCACAAAGCCGAGGCCCCCCATGCGCAAGCGCGCGCAGCCGATGCGCACCTCCTTCTCATAGATGCCCACGTGCGCGACGATCTTCCCCTTGCGGCGCACAATACGCCAGTATTCGGGGCGCGCGCCCGGAAGGTGCTGGAATTCGAGCAGAAAAGCCTGGCGCAGCGTTTCGTAATTGCCGGCAAAACAGTGCGCGATGACGTGCGCGAGTTCTTCAGCCTCTCGAGATGTGCGCGGGTGCTCGGTCTTCATTCTCAAATCGCCGCTCCCATGAAGGAGTGAAACGTAATTCAGGCAGCGTGAAACGCAAGGGAACTGTGTTCTGCGCTTCTTCTCCGGTGTATATCGGTTGACAGAGTTGCTTCTGCCCCGCTGCCCTTGCATGTGCGCGGGCGTGGGAGTAACTTGGCGCGCGGGTCCGGCTGAGGCGCGCAAAAGGAGGAAAGGCCATGACGATGCAAAAGAAACAGGTGACGCGGCGTTCGTTCTTGAAAGGGCTGGCCGCGGCCAGCGCCTTTCCTATGGTGATTCCGGCCACCGCGATTGGCGGTGATGGCCGCACGGCGGCCAGCGACCGCATCGTCATGGGCTTCGTCGGCGTCGGCGGCCAGGGCTCCGGCGACATGGGTGGCTTCCTGAGCTTTCCCCAGGTCCAGGCCGTCGCGGTCTGCGATACGGACAAGAACCAGCGCGCCAAAGCCAAGAACACCGTGGACAACAAGAACAAGAACCAGGATTGCATGGCCACGGGCAATTTCCTCGAAGTCGTGACCCGGCCCGACATTGATGCGGTCTTTTGCGCCACGCCCGACCACTGGCACGCGATCGTCACCATCAATGCCATGCTCAACGGCAAGGACGTCTACTGCGAGAAACCCGAGTCGCTCACGGTCCGCGAGGCCATGCTGATGCGGGACACCGCGCGCCGTTTGGGCCGGGTCTTCTCCGGCGGCAGCCAGCGCGTCTGGGGCGACTACAACGGCGGCCACCGCGTGGTCTGGAGCGGGGCCATCGGCAAGGTGCAGGAGGTGTGGGTGAACGTGGGCGGCCCCTCCGACGAAATGCTGCGCCCCGCCATGCCGGTGCCCGAAGGCTTTGACTGGGACCAATGGCTCGGCCCGGCCCCCTGGCGGCCCTACAACAAGGACTATCACCCCTTCAACTGGCGCGGTTGCCGGGACTTCTCCGGCGGCGGCATGACAGACTGGGGCGCGCACTGCTTTGGCGGCGCCATGTACATGACTCAAATGTACGACATGGGGCCGACGGACATCATTCCCCCGGACGGCAAGGACGTCAAACTGCTCACCTATAAGTTCCCCAATGGGGTCATCTACCACCACGGCGGAGGCTGGGACCAAATCTCCGTGAAAGGCACGGATGGCGAAGCCTGCAACGGCGGCTTCCGGGACAAGAAGACGCCCGTGCCGAACTTCTACGTGCCGAACTACAAGGGCAATGGCGGCATCTTCGGCGACTTCCTGTACTGCGTGAAGTCGCGCGAGCGTCCCTTCCGGGACATCGCCCGCGCGGCGCGCACGCTGACCGTCTGCCACCTCGGCAACATCGCGTACTGGCTGAAGCGTCCGCTCAAGTGGGACCCCGTGAAGGAAGAAATCGTCGGCGACGCCGAGGCCGCCCGCTGGGTTGACCGGCCCAAGCGCGCGCCCTGGACGCTGTAACGCAAGCCTCCGGCTTGCGCCGCAATCCAGAGGATTGCGCTACAATGGAGAATGATGAAGCCCCGTTTCCTTGCCGCGGTTTTGGCCGCGGCCGTGCAACTTCAGCTTGTGGCCGAGGAACCCGCCCCGGCTGCGCCTCAACCTAAACCCAAGGCGGCTGCCGTCTCTTTCAGCGACATCGGCCTGGTTGAGTTCGAAGCTTCCCCGGACCCCAAGTGGGCCATTCGCTACACGCTGAACGGCTCAGATCCCAAGGCCAATTCCTATGCCTATTGCACGCCCATCCGTGTGGCCTCGGCGTTGAAGATCAAGGCCGCCTGTTTCGGACCGGACGGAAAATGCGGCGCGGCAGTCCAGGTTGAGTGCCTTCAAAAGCCGGCGGAAGAAAAGGCCCAGCCTGCCAAGCTCACAGGCGCCATCAATGTGGACTTCTCGGAAACACCGGAGCTGGCAGCGTGGGCCCTGCGCGCGCAGAAGGACGCCGAGGAATACTATCCTGTCATTGCCGAGAAACTGGGCGGCGAAGGGTTCACCCCGCCGCGGCAGGTCATGTTCGTTTTCTTGAAGGACATGAAAGGCATCGCCGCCACCGGGGGCGACACGGTCAAGTTCGCCAAGGTGTGGATAGATGCCCACCCGGACGACACGGGCACTGTGATCCACGAGTTGACTCACGTCATCCAGGCCTACAGAGCGGCGCCGCGCGGCACCGGCTGGCTTATCGAAGGCATTGCCGATTACATCCGCTGGTGGTGCTGGGAGCCGCCGGAACACCGCGGGCGTATTGACCCGGCCCGAGTCAAATTCAAGGACACTTACCAGACCGCCGCCGCGTTTCTGTACTGGGCGGAGAAACAGTACGACAAGGACCTGGTCCGCAAGGTGAACCAGCATATACGCGATAGCTCGTACAAGGATGAACTTTTCAAAGAGCTCACCGGCAAGGACCTCGCGGCGATCTGGAAGGAATGGGTTGAAAGCCTGGCTAAGCCCAAGAACCCCTGACGCTGCAACAACTCCTTGCCACAGAGGACACAGAGAACACAGAGAAAATGGATAAAGTAAACATCCCCTCTATGTCCTCTGTGTCCTCTGTGGCTAGTCGTTCGTTCTCTTTCGCCGCCTGCATTTTCGACATGGACGATCTGCTCGTGGACACCAGCCGCGTGTGGATAGCCGCGGAAGAGCGTTTGCTGGCGCGCATCGGCCGGCAACGGACCGCGGAAGTGGCGGTCCGCTGGAACGGGATGAACGCCACGGACATTGCGCGCGTAATCCATGAGCTTTACCGCCCGCCCTGGCCGCTTGCGGAATTTCAGGGCTTGCTCCGCCAGGAACTCAGCACTGCTTACCGCAGCGGGCCTGAGATGCCGGCCCTGCGCGGCGCGGTGGAGCTCGTGCGGGCCTTGAGCGGGCGGTTTCCCCTGGCGGTGGCCTCGGGAAGCCCCCCGGAAGGCATTGCCATTGCGCTCGCGCGCCTGAACATTCGCGAGCACTTCGCCGTCTTGATCAGCAGCGAAGAAGTCCCGGCCGGCAAGCCGGCGCCGGATGTTTTTCTGGCTGCCGCCGCGCGGCTGAAAGTGGAGCCGGCGCGCTGCGTGGTCTTCGAGGACAGCCTGGCCGGCGCGCGCGCGGCCCGCGCGGCCGGGATGGCCTGCTTCACCGTGCCCAGCGCCGAACACGACAAGGTCGCGGCGCTCAGCACCCGCGTCCTGCGTTCCCTGGACGAAGCCATTCCATTACTCAAGCCTCAAGCCTGACCTCGACTATTCACCACAGAGACACAGAGACACAGAGAAAGGAAAAAACGTTTCAAGTTTCAGGTTTCAAGTTTCAAGTTCAGTGCCCGGGATACGAAACCTGAAACCTGAAACCTGAAACCTGAAACCTGAAACCTGAAACCTGAAACCTGAAACCTGAAACCCGTTCTCTGTGTCTCTGTGGTGAACGGTGCAGGCTAAAGTCGTGCCCCGAATCTGCCGATACATCTTCCTTGCAGTCCGTGGGGAGACGGACGAAACCGAGAACAGGGGGGAACAATGTCAGCAGCCAGGTGGTTTCTCATTCCAGCAATGTGTGCGGCCATCGCCTGTGGAGCGGCTTCGACCGCGCTCGCAGACGGGAAACATCACGCCGCCAAGCCCGCAGCCGGCAAGACGGTCAAGAAGCCGGTGGCGATGAGCAAGACTCATGCAACGCCCAAGAAGCACAAGCCTGCCGTGAAGAAGAACCGGAAAAGCCTCAAGCCGGCTTCCCATTCCGTCAAGCGCAGCGTGCCGAAGAGCCAGTTGCAGCCGAAGACAATGAGCATGTAACACGCAAGGGAATTTTGGATTTTCGATTTTCGATTGCGCGTCCGGACATGCGCGAATCGAAAATCGAAAATCCAAATTTACTTCTTCCCCGTGCCGCTGCTGCCTGCCTTGGCTGTATAGGTGACCGTGACGTCGGCCAGGCAGACGATGCCGTCAACGGAGATGAGGACCGGCATCACGATGTGGACGCCGGGTTTGGGCACGGTGTTCTTGGTGAAGCCCAGGGGCGCGAGTTGGGCGAAGAGCGGCTGGTTCTTGAGCGCCAGCGCAAACTTTACGGACGTAACCGTGTAGATGATGTTCGGCATCTTCCCGCTGAGCTTGAACGAGCTGTTCTTGCCCACGCTCTGGCCTGAGCCGTTCAGCATGAACGTCTGCTGGAAATTGCCGATCGCCACGACAACTGTTTTCCGCCAGGGGTTCAGGCTGGGCTGCAAGGAAATTATCCCGGAAAGCGCCAGGCTGTCCTTGTTCACAGCCTGGGGGTTGGACTTCGGCGGAGGCTTGAAATTGAACGTCAGGGCGACCTTGGCCACCTGGAGAACGCCGCCGACCGGGGGCGCGGGATTGACGGCCACGTTGACGGTTTCAACAGCGGAATTGACTCCGTTGCTGACCGTGACCTGCGCCACGTAAATGCCCGGCGCCGTGTACACATGCGTTGGGGACGGGCCGTAACCGGTCGTGCCGTCGCCAAAGTTCCAGGTGTAGAGCAGCGTCTCGCCGCCCGGGTCGGAAGCGGCGGCGGTGAGCAGGACCGGCTGGCCGGCGACGACCGGCTGAGGAGTTGGCGGAATAGACACGAAGACCGGCTGGGCGGCGCTTCCCGAGGACGGCAGGATCGTCAGCAGCAGTGTCTTGTTGTCCTGGCCCGCAACATTGCCGGCGGTTAGAGTGACGGCCACAAGTCCGCTG
>JBEKKG010000254.1:0-9014 GCA_050010835.1 Planctomycetota bacterium | reverse complement strand
CACCTGGTCCGCTTCTGGATCGGCAGGACATGTGGGGGCACGACAAGGAAGCCGGCCACATCCGCGGCGTGGTGCTCAAGAACGTCTCCGTCACGGACGGCCCGTTCGCGGCCTCGGAACTCACCGGCAGCGATGCCACGCATCTAATCGAAGACGTGGCCTTCGAGAACCTGCGCATCCACGGCGCGCTGATCACCGACCTGGCGAAGGGCAAAATTGCAGCCAACCCGCACACGCGGAACATCCGCTTCGTCTCCGACGCAGCCCCGCCGGCTGCCGCGCCTGAGACCGTGGAAACCAAGGCGCTCCCAGGCGACCCGGGCACAGCCGGCCTGACGGGACACTGGAAACTGAATGACGGCCACGGTACCACGGCCGCGGATTCGTCGCCCGGCGGCAGCCCCGGCAGACTGGTGAACCTCGACGCCGCCAAGTGCTGGGTGACGGGCCAGCACGGCGGCGCGCTGGAGTTCGACGGCGAGAACAGTTACGTCGAACTCCCCAACTCGCCGGACCTGAAAACTGTCCAGGAGGGCAGCTATACGCTGGCCGCCTGGTTCAAGCCCGACGGCACGCCGCCCGGCGCGGAAACCGCTTACAACGCCGCCTACGGGATCCTCATGAAGGCGGGCTTCCACGAAGGCATGAGCTACGGCAAAGACTGCAGGTTCCAACTGTGCCATTGGCTGGCTCCCAACAAATGGACGGGGACGACGTCGGGGAGCACCTATCCACCGGGGCAGTTCCTGCACGTCGCAGGCAGCCTGGACCGGATGAAGGGCGAGATCCTCATCTACGTGAATGGCAAGCTTGACGGCAAGGGGACGTTTGAGGCCGGCGCACAGCCGCGGGCCTACGGCGATGAACCCTGGCGCATCGGCACGGGCAGCAAAAACACCCGCGGAGGCTACGGCTGGCCCGCCAAAGGCGTCATTGAGGACGTGCGCATCTACGGCCGCGTGCTAAGCGCGGAAGAGATCGCGGACCTGGCGGGAAAGAAGTGAAAGAATTTTCGATTTTCGATTTTCGATTGAACAACAACATGAGTTGCTCAAGGCAGTTCCAACTCGGCAACCGAATCCGCAATCCGCGCGGGCCGATAGGGGAACGGCCCAATCATCTGGCGCGTCGTCACGCCGCTCAGGACCAGCACTGTCTCCATGCCGCTCTCCAGCCCCGTGCGGATGTCCGTATCCATGCGGTCGCCGACCATGATTGCGTTTTCCGAATGCTCCTTCAGATAGCGCAAGGCCGTGCGCATCATCAGCGGGTTGGGTTTGCCGACAAAATACGGGGCCACTCCGGTGGCGGCCTGGATCAAGGCGGCCACAGCGCCACAGGCCGGAACCAGCCCGCCGTCTCCCGGCCCCGCAGCATCCGGGTTGGTGGCCACAAAACGCGCGCCGCCGGTGATGAGACGCACTGCTTGAGTGATGCGGGCGTAGCTGTACGAGACTGTTTCGCCCAACACCACATAGTCCGCCTCGCCTTCCGTCAAGACGTAACCGATCTGGTGCAGGGCTTCGGTCAGCCCGCTCTCCCCGATGACGAAGGCGCTGCCGCTAGGTTTCTGAGCCTTGAGGAACGCAGCGGTCGCCAAAGCGGAGGTGTAAAAGTGGTCGGCAGTGACATCCACACCCAGGCGCCGCAGGCGGTTCTGGAGGTCCAGCGGGGTGTATACCGGGTTGTTCGTCAGAATCAGGAACTTGATGTTGCGCGTGCGCAGGCGTTCGATGAAGGCGTCCGCCCCAGGCACCAGTTGGTTGCCGCGCACAATCACTCCGTCCATGTCTATCAGGTAACTCTTGGGCATGATCAGGTTCCCTGGCAATCCGCAATCCGAAATCCGAAATCCTACGGGCCGTGGTTCAACCGCAAGTCAGTCTCTCCCAGCCGCCGCAGGTCGTCCAGGGCCGCTGAAATCTTGGCCAGCGCCTCCGCGTCAACCTTGTCGTCAGCCTTGTACTCCGTCGTCTGCTCTGGGAGCTTGAAGCCGTCGTTGCCGACCAGATACACCTGCATGGACGGGCCTTTGTGGATGTCCGGCTTCGTATTGTAGAAGCAGATGCTCATGAGGAACAGATCGAGCGGCTTGTCGCCGGTATGGATGATCTTCACGTTGACGGGTTCGCAGTAGAACTGGTCGTGGCCGAGGAAGATCTGGCCGCCATAGTTGTTGATGGCCATCGCCACGCCCTTGGACTCGTCATTCTTAGGCACGGTGAAGTGTACCTTGGCGCCCTGGATGGTGGCCCGGCCAGGCGGGTCCGCGGCTGAGCCTTCAAAGACGCTGCCGTTGTCCGCCTGCTCGACGTAGAAGTCGCTCATGACGATGCTGTGGTTGTCCTTCAAATACAGCCCGTGCGTTACGACCGTGGCCAGGCGCGTCTGGAAGCCCAGCAGGCCATCGCGATGCTGGTCCTTGCCTTCCACCACGACCGCGCCTTCGAACGTGGTGTTGGCCAGAATGGTGGCCTGAGCGGAATCAATAAAGCGCAGGTTGCCCTGGACGTGCGGCATTACCACGGTCGCACCCGGCCCCAGCCCGGAAAAGTGCAGCCCTTTTTTGAACGGCTGCTTCTGGTACATGCCGTAGACGAAAACGCCGTCGTAAGTCATCCGCGAGGGCTGGCCGGAACCCGTCTGCAAGACATCAATCCCGTTGTTCATCGCCCCGCTGTCGTGGTTGCCAATGCCAATGTGTTCGAGCGTCACGTTCTGCGGGTCGTGGACGGCAACCATCGTCCCGTTCTCCGCGCCTTTCCAGACCATGCAGGTCCTGAAACCCGCGCCGCCGACGAAGTAGTCCCGCCCCGTGATCTTGAGCGTCTCCTTGATCGCGTAGTGCCCCGCGGGCAGATAGGCAATGGCATCCTGGGCGTGTTCGCGCGCGGCATCAATGCACTTCTGAATGGCCGCGGTGTCGTCGCCATTGCCGTCGCCCTTGGCGCCGAAATCGCGTTTGGCGTCGAAGACCTTTTTCGGAATGCGCGCCGTCTCCGTAAGGAACCGCTGCTCCGCCGAGCGCAGGGAGCCTTGGCGTTGGCCGGCGGGAATGACGTACACTTTGCCCTTGTGGCCGGGCTGGAGCACCTCTTGCTTTTCCGGCGCGCGGTTTTCAGAGACGATCAGCCGCTGGCCGTCTCTGATCTGCACCGGCGCGCTGCCCGGCGGCCCTCCGGTGAAGACGCAGTCGAAGAGCATGACCGGCGCGGCGGCGAGTCTTATGGCCCCGTCGCGCGCCTTCCAGCCGGCCACCTGGCAATCCTGAATCGTCATGGTCGTGACCGAATTGCTCAGTTCCAGGAACCGGTTCGAGCCTGTGGAAGTGCAGCGCCGCACCGAACAGCCATGTTCGGGCAGGGCCAGCACGTCCACGACGCGGCTGTTCTCGAAGTGGCAGTCGCGCACGTAGAAGTTGCCGTGGCGGCACTCGATGGCCACGTCCGCGCCCCGGAACTCGCAGCCGTCGAACGTGAAGTCGTAGTCATTGAAAGCAGTGAAAACCACGCCGCGCCGGCAATTGTCGAACAGGCAATTCTCGAAATTCGTCTCCGCCAGCGCCAGCTTGGCTTTCTCTTCCGCAAGTATGCCGGCGTTGGTGAAGTTCAGAAACGCCAGGTGTACGTGCCGGACTTCCGTTTCAAAACGCTTGTCGGAATAGTGCCACAAGCCGACTGCGGCCTTGTCCTTGCCGTCGAAGAGCATTCCCACAAAGCGCGTTTCGGCCACGCCGCCGTCCCGGAGCATTTTGCCGCCGGCCTCGCCGTCCCAGACCAGCCGCGTGTCGCGCCCGTGGCCGACGAGCAGCACGCCCATCCGCGGCCCGTCCAACGACAGAGTGCGGGTGATGCGATACGTTCCGGGAGGCAGATAAACCGTCGTCCCATCCCGCACGCCGTCCAGCGCTTTCTGAATGGCCGCCGTGTCGTCGGCGACCCCATCGCCCGCCGCGCCGCCCTGCTTGACATTGACCCAGTCCGAGCGTGGTTCCCAGTTGAGCGCCGGGATCATCGCTTTGGCGGCGGTAGCCTCGGCTGCGGTGAGCAACGCCGCGCCGGCGCAGGCCAGCAGCGCCAGAAGAACAGATTTCAAAAGCAGGCTCATCGGATTTCCCTCCCGGATTGCAGCCAAACTCTAATCCACCTGGCGCATTTTTACAGTCGAATAGGTGGAGTGTGAATTGTATAGTTTTCGCCGTTGAAGCCAGTTCATTTGGAGTGAGATGATGAAGAAAAAAGCGCGCTCCTCAAGGTCCACACGTTACATCTACCTTGTCCGGCACGGGCAATACGAGATGCACGGCCGGCCGCACAGGCTTGGCCCACGGCTTACCAAGAAGGGCCGCTTGCAGGCGGAAAGAACGGCCCGGCGCCTGGCCAGGTTGCCCATTGACGCCATCTATTACAGTTCCCTCCGGCGCGCCGCCGAAACAGCGCGCATCCTCTGCAAACACATGCCGCGCGCGAAGACCTGGAAGAGCCGGGCGCTCTGGGAAGGGCTGTTTACGCCGGTGCCCGGCATGAAAACAACCGCCGCGTCCATGCGCTCTGCACGGCGGCACGCCCAGACGGCTTTCCGCCGCATCTTCCAACCCGCCCGCAAGCGCGACCAGCGCATCGTCGTGGTCTGCCACGGGAACATCACCGGCTACTTCGTCTCCCGCGTCCTGCGCGCGCCCTTGGCCTCCTGGCTCAGTGTTTTCACACAGCACAACTGCGGCATCTGTACTTGCGGAGTCCGGAAGAAAGGCCGTTTCGCGCTGTTCGCCTACAACGATACGTCGCACCTGCCGAAGAGACTCAGGACATTGTTTTGACCAATTCAGGAGGGCGAACATGGATTTGTCAGAAAAAGATAAACTGGCTCAGACGGTGCGCATCGGCAGCAAGGTATACCCGCTCTCCGCAGTCCCGCCGCCCCTGACGTTGCGCCAGGACCTCGGCCTGCTGGTGCACCCCGCCGTGGACGGCCAGGTGGTGCACGTGAATCCCACGGGCTGGCTCTTTGAAACGCGCGCGTGCATAACTCCCAAGGGCGACTACCTCCTGATGTTCCCCGACCGCCTGGCCACCGCCCCGCCCGAGGCCAACGGCCATTACGGCAGCACCAAGCCCAAGGTCAACGACTTGGTTGCGTATCGTTCCAGCGACCGCGGCAAGAGCTGGCAAGGGCCCACCAAGCCCATCCACGCGGACTATAATCTCCACGGTTTCATCCCGCTGATACCGCACGGCTCCAGCCGGCTGTATTGCTTTGGCACCCAGCCGATGCCGGGGCATTTCAACGGCATCGAGAACTCCGCCATCGGCTACCGCTACAGCGACGACGACGGCCTGAACTGGAGCGGCGTGCAGCTCATCGAGCCGCTCAACGACCCGGGCTTCGAGGGCATGTCGGTCATGCGCATGACCCAGACGCCTAGCGGGACGTGGCTTCTGGGCACGCACACTGGGGGCAAGTGGTTTCCGCTTGGCGACGGCACCTATACCACGTGGTCGCGCGCCTACGTGCTGCGCAGCGCGGACCAGGGCCGGAGTTGGACGCTATGTCCAGGCCCGCGCGAAACGGGCTGGTATCTGCCCACCTACGACCGCATGGACGAGCCGCGCCCGATCTCTGTGGGCGGCAGCGAGGTGCTGATGCAGTTCCGCACCAGCGAAGGGCACCTTTGGCAGAGCCGCAGTTGCGATGACGGCAAAACCTGGGAAGCGCCCGCGCCCACCACGCTGATACATTCGGACGCCCCGCCCATGCTGTTCCATCTTTCTGATGGCAAGACGCTCATCGCCTTCCACCACAACAGTTTCACGGGCGTGCACTTCAGCCACGGTTCCATGCGCGACCGAGGGCAACTGTGGTTCTCCACCAGCACGGACGGCGGCCGGAACTGGAGCCAGCCCCGCTTCGTCCTGGCCAACGCCTTCGCGGAAACGTGGGCCAATCCCTGGAAGGACCAGCAGTGTTCCTACATTGACATGTTCACCGACCAGGGCCTGCTGCACATCTTCATGCCCCACCGCTGGCAACGGGCGCTGCACTTGTGGATTCGGGAGGGTGATCTGGAGAAGTTCCCGGTGGATTTTGGAACTTGAAAATCGGCGACAAAGCACTTGATGCGCGCATGAGTTCCTCACATGAACAATTCCCTTGTCCAAACACTGCGGCGCGGCCCTAGAGACCGCGTGACCTGTCCAGAAATTCCCAAAACGGCCTGCTTGGTTGGCCTCTCTGCCCTAAGAATTCACGAAGGATGTTCTTCTGGACAAACCGGGGGCAGGGCATAGACTATCTGCTATGGATGTTTCCTTTTGACCTCATTACTTGATCGGAGAAGACCAATGAAGCAGAAACTCGTAGTTCTTTACCTTAACGATGACAACGAGAATAGTTATGAACCCCTGGCTGGTGAATTGCAGAATGGATGGCGAATTACCTCGATGGTTCCGGTAGGTGCAGGCGTAGGAGCCACCATCAATCCCAATGAGGAATATGGAACGAAAGGGTACGTCGCTGGGTGGTTAGCAATACTTTTGGAGCAGCCATAGAAGGTTGACAAGGCAAGAGAATTGCCTATGTCGGCTAGAGCCCTTGAGGCTCGTAGGAGAACCTAAGATGAACCCCAAGACGGCCCGAACAGAGGAGGACCTTCGTTGTGCATCTAACCATCTTTATTATGAGATGTCGAAGCTTTCCTCTGCGGGAGAATCGGGGGACACAATACTCATTTCTCTTCATCCTTTGCATCTTGCCTCAATGTAAATCACAATCTTGACCCCACCTCTGACAACTGTCAAGATTAAATAAGTATTGTGTCCCCCGATTTCGAAACGCAGTGTCAGCCATTGGCTTTCTTGGAACCCCGGTCAATCTCAACGCCCAATCCTTTGATCTTCTGGACGTAAGGGATTACGACCAGCGCAATCGCCACACCAAGTAAAGTCATGCGCTCGGTTGTAAGAAGTGTAATGCCGTAGCGGGAGCAAACACAATCAGCGATGGCCACCAAAACCGCTATTGCCGCAGCACAGCGGCAGACCTTCACGAATTGGTCTGTGGTTTCATCCTTTTTCTCTTCCAGCATCTCCTTCTTCTCTGCTGTCCGCGCGGATGACAGCGACTCAAATTGCAAAAACGAGGAAGAAGGCACCTGTTTGGGCTTCCCATCTTCGCCGAGCGTATAGAAGTCGAACCCACCACCGGACTCCGCTGGTGTAGCAACAAACCCCCGAACTCCCTTTTCTCTCAAGGCAGTTACGTACTGTTGAACTTTCTGAATTGCCCGAAACAAGGTTTCAGGGTCAATACGACCTTTGGTCTCGATGATTGCAAGCCGCTCACTTGTTCTTGGATCAATGAGCGCAAAATCAGGGCGATATACGGGACCAGACCCCAAAGGTTGAAATGTAGGTTGATAGACGATGGAGGAAGGCGGAAATCCAAGGCCAGAGAGATATTGCGCGAATTGTTGTTCGACTGCGGATTCCATCGGCGATCTCCTTTAATCCAAAATCTAAAATCCAAAATCACTTGGCCTTCTTGTACATCACCATCACGCTCCCCGGCGCCGCGCTGATGCCCACGGGCTGCTTCGCCAGTTCGGCGCCCTTCAGAGTCTTCTTCTCCTTCAAATCGAACGTCTCGAAGAAGCTCACTTCATAGACGGCCTCCGCTTCCAGGCCCTGCAATTGCGCTTCCAGGCCGGTGTAGCGGCTCTGGGCGCGACGAAAGAAGACCGCGAAGCCGCCGCCCAAGTCCGGGCGGTTGAACTGCCAGCCGCACCAGGAACGCTCGTCCAGGTTGATTTCGGTCAGGGGGTAGTAGTCGCCAAGATAATAAGGACGGAGCGTCTTGACTTCCTTGAGGCCGCGCACCAAAGCGTCGGTTGCAAAATCCTTGCCCAGCGTGTTGAGGCAAACGTTCAGGCCCGTCGTGGCCACGCTGCGCATGAGGTACGGATCGAAGCTCCACACGCCCGCTGAGTGCAGCGGCACATACAGGCTCAGCGCCGCAGTCTGCACCTGGTCCCAGACGGGCTGGGGCTTGCCGCAGCACTGGCTGTCGCTGCGCCAGAGCGGGAAGCTGCGGCTAATCATTTCAATGTCAATGCGCCGCCCGCCGCTGGCGCAATCGTCAATCAGCAGGCCGGGATGGCGTTTGTGAAGTTCGTCCCACATTGCGTACAGGCCCTCGATGTAACGGATTTCCGCCAGGCCCTCGCGCCCGGGCTTGTCGGCCGCTTTCCAGAACCGCAGCGGGTCAATGTTGAAGTCGTTGCGGTAGATGTCAATGCCCCAGTCAGAGATGCACTTGGAAAGGAAAGCCGTGAGCCACTGGCGCGCGGCGGGATCGCCAAGGTTGAGCAGCCCGTCGTCGCCGCCCGCGTGCAGAACCCATTCGGGATGTTCCTGGGCGATGCGGCTTGTTTTTGTGACACGCTCCGGCTCAAACCACAGGACGAACTTCAGGCCCTTCGCGTGGGCGGCATCGCCGAGGGGCTTGAGGCCGCGCGGGAATGCGTCTTTCTTCGGCACCCAACTCCCCGCGCCGGCCGGCCAACCGCCCTCGAACCACCCGGCATCCAGCCAGTAGCATTCGACCCCCGTGGGCGCCATCGCCGCGATGATCTCAAGCTGGTTCTGCTCAGTGGTCTTGTTGCCCTCGTTGTAGACGAACCACTGGTTCTGGGTCACGGGCGGCAGCGCGGGCCCACCCGCTGCCCCCTCACCCTGCCCTCTCCCGCCGGGGGAGAGGGGAACGCTGCCGTCCTGGCGTTGCACGTAGTGGTCGAGAAAGAGCCGGCGCAGCAGATTATGCCCGCGCAGACGTTCCGCCCCTTTCCACAGCACCAGCACCACGCGCGGTGTGCGCACGCGTTCGCCCGGCTGCAAGACGAAGCGGCTGGTCTGCTGGCCGATGCGCAGGTTCAGATGCTGGCCGCCGTCACGGTGCAGGTCCAGCGCCCATTGTCCCGTCCAGCCGATCGCGCCCGCCAAGCCGCCATCCGCCCACGC
>JBEKKG010000253.1:0-11470 GCA_050010835.1 Planctomycetota bacterium | reverse complement strand
AAGAAAGCTGAGGACCGCATCAGCGACCTGCGGCGCCTGGTCCTGGCGTTCAAGAGCGCGGGTTACGACTACGCCACCTTTCACGGCTCGGGATTCGGTTTCCCTGCCGGCCAAAAGCCGCGCGCTCAAACCATCTCGCTCAACGAGGGCGCCGTCATCACCGGCCGGCAGAGCTTTGAGGCCTATGCCTGGAGTGATCCTGAGGGATACGACTATTCAGCTTTGGAGAACATCGCCCCCGACCTGCCGGAAGGCATGAAGATCGTTGTCTGCGGCCCCGGCGGAGTGCTGGAGAATGCCATCAGTCTCGTGGGTTACGAACGCCTGTGCTTCATGCTCGCCGACGATCCGGAATTGGCGCAGGACGTTTTTGATGCCATAGGCTCACGCCTGGTGAAACATTACAAGATCGTGGCGGCCTGCGGCACAGTGGGCGCCTGCATTTCCAACGACGACTGGGGGTTCAAGACCCAGCCCATGCTTTCGCCTGCGCAGTTGCGGCGGTATGTCTTTCCCTGGCACAAGAAAATCGTCGAGGCGATCCATGCCGCGGGCAAGCCGGCCATTTTGCATTCGTGCGGCGACGCTTCCGCAATCATGGACGACATCATTGACGGCATGCGCTACGACGGCAAGCACTCCTATGAGGATGTGATTCAGCCGGTGGAGGAAGCCTACGAGCAATATGGCCGCCGCATTGCCATCCTCGGCGGCATTGACGTGGATTTCATCTGCCGCTCCACACCGGAAGAAGTGAAGCGCCGTGCGCAGGCGTTGCTGGAACGCTCCGCCTCCCGCGGCAGTTACGCGCTGGGCACGGGCAACAGCGTCCCGGAATTCATCCCCGAGAAGAACTACTTCGCCATGATCTCAGCAGCCACGGAGACCAGGCATTAGGCATGAGGCTTTAGGCATGAGGCATGAGGCTTAGGCATCCGGCTCTGGGGGCGCGCGGTGCGGAGGCAAAGCTTACTTCCCCAACCCTGGGAGTGTTTCATTTCAGTTAGCCTGCGATGGAGCCACGGGCGCCCTCGCCCGTGGGACGGCGGGCGAGGCGCCCGCCGCTCCTAACTAAAATGAAACACTCCCACCAACCCTAATGCCTAAAGCCTAATGCCTAATGCCTTCTTCACGCCTATTTCTTGTCGCCGCCTGCCTCAGCCTTCATCTCTTTCTTCTTGCCCGATTTTTCCTTATCCGGCGAGTAGTGGAGAATGTCTTGAGCCTTCTCTTTCTTGTCATCGGGGATGAGGCTGTAGGCGGCCTTCTTGCGTTCGGTGAGCAAATCGAAATTGTCCTTCGACGCATTGTGCTTCTCTTCGGCGGCCTTCAGAGCGGCTTTGGCCTTCTCAACTGCTTCTTCGGCGGCCTTGACCTCGGCCTTGGCTTCCAGTTCCTCATCTTTTTTCAGGAGCGGCGCGAGCGCATCTTTCATCTTGGCGATCTGGTCGTCGCTCAAGCCCAGCTCGGTCTTCAGGTCCTCGATTTTCGGGCCGCGCGGCCAGAGGCGTTCGGCCTCGCTTTTCTTGTCGCTCTTCTTGCTTTCCTTCTTGCTCTCGCCTTGCTTGGCCGCTGACTTATCGGCATCTTCGGCGCGTCCCAGACCGGTCCAACCAAAGAACAGGACGGCCACAACCAGCCATGCGTGTTTTCTGCTCATAGTTTGAAACCCCTCCTTGGCGCCCTGTGGCGCACCCTCAGCAAATGTACCGCGGGCGTCCCGCCCGCCCGTGGCAGGCCGGCAGGGCGCGAGGACGAAGGCGGGCGGGACGCCCGCGGTACGCTCTGGGCCACGCATTTACTGACATGCACCCACGCTTGCTCAGCATCTCAGCCGAAGTTATTTTCCACGTTCATTCAGCGCCTCGTATGTCTTGCTGATGGCCTGCGTCCCCAGCCTGCCGTGCCCGTGGGCCTGCAAAGCCACGTAGAGTTGCTCGGCCAAAGCCAGCATGGGCAGCGCGAGCTTCATGCGCTTGGCCTCAGCCAACGCAATACCCAGGTCTTTCACAAAATGGTCCACGAAGAAGCCGGCGGCGAAATCGCCCTTCAGAATGCGCGGGCCGAGAGTGTTCAAGCACCACGAGCCTGCGGAGCCTGGGGAGACCGCCTCAATGACGAGCTTGGGGTTCAGCCCGCATTCCTTGGTGTAGGCCAGCCCCTCCGCCAGCGCCAGCATGTTGCCGGCGATCAGAATCTGGTTGACCATTTTGCAATGCTGCCCCGACCCGGCGGGCCCGATAAACGTCACCGCCTGGCCCATCTTCTGGAAGAGCGGCAGGACCCGCTCGAAGCTGGGCTTGTCGCCTCCGGCCATGATGGTCAGCTTGGCGCCTACGGCTCCGACTTGTCCGCCGGAGACGGGCGCATCCAGTGCGCTGGCGCCGGCCTTGGCGGCGGCGGCGGCGATCTCCACGGCCAGCGACGGCGGACTGGTGGTCATGTCCACGGCAATCTGGCCGGGCGCCAAGGCCTGGCACACTCCGTCGCGCCCGAAATACGTCTCCTGGACGTCCGCGGGAAAGCCGACGATGGTAAAGACCACGTCGCTCCGCCTGGCCGCGTCCGCGGGGCTGGCCGCCCAGGCCGCGCCTTTGTCCAGCAAGCCCTGGGCTTTGGCCTTGGTCCTGTTGAAGACCGTGAGCGGGTAGCCCGCGGCGAGCAGGTGCCCCGCCATCGGATAACCCATGACCCCCGTCCCGATCCAACCTGCGCGCAGTTTCTCCGCCATGCGGCAACCTTCCTTTCGTCCATGCATCTGACGCCCAACGCACTATAATCCGCGGCCACGGGAGAGGTAGCGCAATTCAGATGGCGAATGATGACCAGAACTCTTTGTTGGCGGCCTTGCGCCTCGCGCACGCGCGCCACGTCGGCCCGGTGACGTTCCGCAAACTGGTGCGGGTCTTTGGGTCCCCGGAAGCCGTCCTGGCCGCGCCGCGGGAGCGGCTGCTCGAAGTGCCCGACATCCACGTGCGGGCGGCGGACGGAGTGGCCGAGGCGCGGCAGGACCCCTGGGCGGAAGAAGAACTGGCCCGTGCCCGCGCCCGCGGCGTGACCCTGCTGGCACTGGGCCATCCCAGCTACCCGCGCGCCTTGCTTTCCACCTACGACCCGCCGGCGGTCCTGTACGTTCACGGGGAACTCGTGGCCGAGGACGCGCTGGCCATTGCCATGGTGGGGACGCGGCACTGCTCCCACTATGGCCGCAGCCAGGCGGAGAAGCTGGCCGCCGGGTTGGCACTGGCGGGCTTTACGGTCATCAGCGGCCTGGCGCGCGGCATTGACGCCGCCGCCCATGCAGGCGCCCTCTCGGTGACTAACGGGCGCACCCTCGCCGTTCTGGGCAACGGCATCGGCGTGGTCTATCCGCCGGACAACAAGAAACTCTACGAGCGGATCGTCCCCGCGCGCGGGGCGGCGCTAAGCGAATTGCCGCTGGACACGCAGCCGGACGGCGCGCACTTCCCGCGGCGCAATCGCATCATCGCCGGCATGGCCTTGGGCACGGTGGTGGTCGAAGGCCCCGAGTCCTCGGGCGCGCTCATCACGGCGCGCTACGCTGTGGACATGGACCGCGAGGTCTTTGCCGTGCCAGGCAGTGTGGACAGTCCCAATTCGCGCGGCCCGCACCGGCTGATCAAGGCCGGCGCCAAACTGGTGGAGGATGTCGAAGACATTCTCGACGAACTGCGTGAAGTCATCGAACCCCTGGTCAAGGTCAGGCAGCCCGATGCGCGCCTCCGGATTCCCAGCGCCAAGGCTGTGGCCGGGGGCGGGTCCGCCACGCCGCTGCTGGACGCCGTTTCCGCCGGCTCCGCCAAGGACAGCGCGCCGCCAGAGCCGCGCCCCTGCGCCACTGACCTGCGCGCGCTGAATCTCAACCCGCGTGAAAAACAAGTCTACAGCCTGCTCGACCAAAACACCGCGCGGCACGTTGACGAGCTGATTGTGCAGAGCGGTTTGCAGGCGCAAGAGATCCTGGCCACGCTGCTGGTGCTGGAGGTCCGGCGCTTGTGCCGCCAATTGCCGGGGAAGAGATACGTAAAGGCCTGATATGTAACCGGTGCTGGAACCATCGTACATTTTTCTTCTGTTTTCCGCTTGACATATCAATGGCATTATGATACCTTAGTTCGAGGTACATGCGCGTAAGTGGGGATTGTCTGTGCATGAGGAGGAAGGCAACATGGAGTTCGATCTCGAAAAACGCCTGGCGGCCCTGCGGGCGACAAAGGACAAGCTCGCGGACCTGGAGCGGAGCTTGGTCAAGGCGCAACAGGAGTGCCGGGGCGCAGCCACCGCTTTTGGCCAGAAACAAGCGCGGGCCGCCCTGGAGGACAGGGACTTGCAGAAACCGAAGAACCTTGCCGCACTGGAGAATCGTCTGGCTGAACTGGAAGCCATGCTTCCGCACGCGCGCGCAGCCTTGGGCCAGGACTTGCACTTCTTCAGGATCGCCGCGGCCGCCGAGTTGCGTGCCAGACACGCGGCCGCATTGCCGCGGGACCAGGCGAAACTGGCGGACGCCTATGACGGAGTGGCGGGCGCAGTCGCCAACCTGGCGGAACTCGTCGGCGCCGGCGCCGCGCGTGAGGTTCTTTCCTATGGCGAACACGTGCAGCCCATCCGCACGCGCTTGGAGGCCCGCCCGCTGCCTGAAACGGGCCTCCTGCGGCGGACGGAAGAGTTGAAAGCCGTGGAAAGGAGCATACTGGACGCTGCTCCAGACGAACTCCTGGGTGTTGCCGCGCGGCACAAGCAGCTCTTCGCAGACCGGGGCTGATCCTCAACATCCACCACAGAGGCACGGAGACACAGAGGAGGGATTTGGATCTTGGATTTTGGAAGATCCTGAATCCTGCTGTTCTCTGTGCCTCTGTGTCTCTGTGGTGAATAGTAGACGCTAAAGCCTCGCGCCTAATCAGCCGATAATGTCACCAGTGAGATGTTGTTGCAGACGGTTTGCCGAAAGGACCAGGCCCATGGCTAACGGAACAGTTTTCTCAAGTGCTCTCAAGCTCATCCCCGCCGTGCTTTGCGCCGCGCTGCTGCTGTGCGCTCTGCCCGGCTGCGACGACGACCGCGACGGCGCCCCCGCGGGCGCTTCGGCAACCGCGGCGGCCCCGCGCCCCGAAGCGCTCGTCCTGGCCGTCAGTGAGATCAAGGGCGGCAAGTCCGCGGATGCGCAGAAGCGCCTGGAGGCCTTCCTGGCCCAGGAACAGAAAAGCGTCTACAGGCCCGAGGCCCTCTATCTCCTGGGCCAGTCCCTGGCCGCCCAGGGCCAGTACGCCGAAGGCAAGAACAAACTGGATGAGGCCGTCAGCCAAG
Source organism: Planctomycetota bacterium (assembly GCA_050010835.1). Classification (GTDB taxonomy): domain Bacteria; phylum Planctomycetota; class SZUA-567; order H5-PLA8; family H5-PLA8; genus JAPLOD01. The sequence goes on along the minus strand of JBEKKG010000253.1, from coordinate 6,139 downwards.
CCCAGGACCGCACACTCAAGGCTTTGGCCATGCTCGGCCGCGCCGATTGCAACATGGCCATGCAAAAGTTTTCGCTGGCCAGCCGCCAGTATCATTGGCTCGAGACGATGTACCGCGACGTCAAAGCCGTCCCGCAGGATGAGCTGCTGTACAAGCTCGGCCTGGCCTGCAAGAAGGCTGGCTTCCCCGAAACCGCCGACTATTGGTTCAAGCAGGTGATTGACCTCTACGCCACCGGGCCGTACTTCGCCGACGCCAAGAAGGAGCACTCCAAGTACACGCCGGCGGACCCCGACGAAAAGCCGCTGCAGTACACGCTGGAGGTCAGCAACTTCGGCGACCAGCAGAAGGCCGAGAAGGAGGCCGCCATTCTGCGCGAAAAAGGCTACCGCGACGTGCAGGTGATCTCGACCACGCGCAACAGCTTCCCCTGCTACGAGGTCCACATCGGCAAGTTCGCCAACAAGAGCGACGCCCTGCGCGCCCAGACTGACGCCGAGCTGACGGGCCTCAGCGTCAAGATCCGCCCGGGGATCATCGAACCGTTGAAGTGAGGGCGACCAGATGCGCGAGCACGAATGGGTTGAGGAGTTCCCCGCCTCCATCACGGTCAGCGACCCGGCGGGCGTCATTCTGGAGATGAATGCCTGCTGCGCCAAGGCTTTCGAGAAAGATGGCGGCAAGAAACTGCTCGGCACGAATATGTTCGACTGCCATCCCGAGCCTGCCAAGAGCAGGTTGAGATACTTGATGGAAACTCAGCGCACGAACATTTACACCACCGAAAAGAATGGCGTCAAGCGGCTCGTCTGCCAGGCCCCTTGGCAGAAAGACGGCCAGTACGCCGGCTTTGTCGAGATCGTCATCACGCTGCCGGAGAAGATGCCGCACTTCGTGAGGAAGTAGCACGGATTTCTCAACACAGAGGACACAGAGGAACGCAGAGAACAGCTCTTGATGAAGTTTCTTCCCTGTGCCTATGTTTCTCTGTGGTTCGATGTTTTTCCTCTGCGTTACTCTGTGTCCTCTGTGTCGAATGAATGGAGGTTAGGCAAATGTCCACGCTTACCAACCGCCAACGCTTCCTGCGCCTGATGGATTACAAGCCCGTGGACCGCGCGCCCAATTGGGAAGCGGGCGTCTGGGGCCAGACCTGCGACCGCTGGGCCGCCGAGGGCCTGCCGCCCGACACGGCCACCTGGGACTGGTTCGTGGGCGAGGAGTGTTTCGGGCTGGACGTACGCGAGTTCGTCCCGCTGGACTGGGGCATGAAGCCGCCCTTCGAGTACAAGGTGCTGGAACGCACGGAGCGCTACGAGACCGTCCAGGACGGGAACGGGAGCGTGCGCAAGGCGCTGCTGGAAGGCACGGCCCACGGCACCCGCGCTTCCATGGACCAGTTCCTGCGCTTCGCAGTCGAGACTCCCGCGGACTTCGCGGCGCTGAAAGAACGCTACCCCGTGGACCGCCCGCGGCGCTATCCGCCTTACTGGCGCGAGCTGCTGCTGCCCGGCTGGAAGAAGCGCCGCCACGTCCTGGTCCTCGGCCGCAACTGCGCCCCCGGCGGGTTCTATTGGCGCGCCAGGGAATGGATGGGCACGGAGAACCTCTGCTTCGCCTGGTACGACCAGCCCAAGCTGATGCATGAGATGCTGGAGTTCTACACGGACTTCACCCTGCAGGTCGCCGCGCCGCTGCTGGCGGAGCTTGCGCCGGACTATTTCATCTACGCCGAGGACCTGGCCATGAAGACCGGCCCGCTGCTCGGACCCGCGACGTATAAAGAGTTCATCTTCCCGCGCCTGCGGCGCATGGTGGACTTCTTCCACGCGAAGGGCATTCCGCACGTGGGCATTGACACGGACGGCAACTGCGAGCCGCTCATCCCGCTGATGCTCGACGCGGGCATTGACTTCCTCTGGCCGTTGGAGCGCGCCGCCGGCATGGACCCGCTGGCCCTGCGCAAAAAGTTCGGGCGCGCCCTGCGGCTGTGGGGCGGCGTGGACAAGCGCGAGCTGGCCTGCGGGCCGGAGGCCATCGAGGCGCACCTGCGCGAACTGGCCCCGCTGATCGAGCAGGGCGGCTTCATCCCCACGGTGGACCACTGTGTGCCGCCGGACGTTTCACTGGAGAGCTTCCGCTACTACATGAAGCGGAAAGAGGACCTGTTGGCGGGAAGATACTGAGCACGGCTTTGTCCGGCCAACCTGGACTGTTCACCGCAAAGAACGCAGAGTGAACTGATGAATCTAATGTCCATTGAACCGGATTCTCCTGCTGTTCTCAGCGCCCTCTGCGTCTCTGCGGTGAATAATGCGGGCCAAGAATAGACTGGCAGGTATGGTGCGCGCCGGGGCGCCTGGCTGGAAAAAAGCTGGCCTTTCAGCCCTGCGCAGTATAGCCTCTTCCGATTGCCCAAAGGAGACTTAGCGGATGGGCCAACCAGAGGCGCCGCGCATAGCAAACAGGGCAGTAAAACCAACAAGCGCTGCTTTTGCCGGGTGGGCCAAGCACGACACGTGGCTCTTTCCAGCGGCCTTGCTTGCGTACCTTATTGTCACAGGATTCTTGATCTTCCAGATTATACAGCAGAAAAAGGGGGCCTTGAGAGCCACCCCCTCAGATCGCGAAGCCAGGCTGAAACAAGAGGCAGTGAATGTCCAGAAGCGTCTGGACTTGAGCACCAATGAAGTCCGCCAAATCGAGCAGAAACGAGACAGGCTGCAAAAGGACTTGGATGACTTGAAACGCCAGAAGGGAAGCCTCCTCCCGCTGGTGGCGCAACTGGAGGCCCAGAAGAAGGCCTTACAGGCGGCCAAGCTGGAGACCGATTTGCTTAGCGCCAAGAAGGCCGCCCTTGCCGCAGAGGTGGCGCAACTGGAGGCGCACAAGCAGCCCTTGCAGGCAGCCAAGCTCGAGACCCATTCGCTTGTCGCCAAGGAGGCAGCCCTTGAGTCGGAATTAGCGCAGCTTGCAGCGCAAAAGGAAGAGCTTGGCGAACCTGCTCATCCTCCTGTGCTTGAGCCGGAGGTAGCGCACGCCGAAGTGCAAAAGAGGCCCTCGCAACCGCAGGGCCTGGAGCCAGCCATCTCTCTTGGCCTTGGCAATGGCGTGAAGCTGGAACTGGTGCTCATCCCCGCAGGCAAGTTCGTGATGGGCAGCCCCGAGACGGAGAAGGACCGCAGAAACGACGAAACACAGCATGAGGCGGAGATAAGCCAGCCGTTCTACATGGGAAAGTACGAAGTGACGGTGGCCCAATTCGGGCGCTTCGTAGAGGCGACGGCGTACCAAACGGAGGCTGAGAGAGATGGCGAGGCGGCTGGCCTGGACGGCCATAAGCGGGTCAAAGTGAACGGCGCGAACTGGCGTAAACAGGTGTTCGAGCAGGGGGCGGAACATCCGGTCTGCGAGGTAAGTTGGAACGATGCCAAGGCCTTTTGTGAATGGCTGAGCAGCCGGAGCGGGAAGAAGGTGGGGTTGCCCACCGAAGCCCAATGGGAATACGCCGCGCGAGCGGGGACGACGACGGCCTACCCGTGGGGGGATAACCCGGACGACGGCAAAGGCTGGGGCAATGCGGCGGACCAGACCGCCAAGCAAGCGTTCAACTTGAAAAGCGAAGAGGTCTTCAACTGGGATGACGGCTACGCCTTCACAGCGCCAGTGGGGAAGTTCCGCCCCAATGCGTTCGGTTTGTACGACACAATGGGCAACGTGTGGGAGTGGTGCGAAGATTGGTACGGGGAGTATGCAGCCGGCAGGGCCACAGACCCGGCAGGGCCGGCCACGGGAACCTGCCGCGTGCTGCGCGGCGGCTCGTGGTTCAACAGTTCCAGTACCTGCCGCTCAGCCTACCGTTCCTGGGTCAACCCTGATTACCGGAACAGCAACAGCGGCTTCCGCACGGTGGTGAAGGCCCCGTAGGCAGCCGTTCCTGGGAAGCTTGAGTGATTGGCAGGTGCGTGATGGAAACAACCGGTTTGGTTCTTCTGTGGCTTGTGCAGGCGCTGGTGGCGTTCGCGGCCATCCTGGGCTACAGGCGCTTTAGAAAGAAGGAAGAGCGCTTGCCCGCCGCCTGCGGCCTTATGAACCTGGATATGCGGATTGAGTTGCGGCGCATCCAATTGGCCCTGCTGGAAAACATAGCCAAGGATTCCGAACAGGTTCTGGCCCAAAGAAACCAAGCCTGGGCCGAAATGGGGCGTGCGCGGGAATGGTTGGCCGCCCGTCGCGAGAAACTCGTAGGCATGGAGGCACACCGGGAAGCACGGTTCAAACCCGCTGAATCCCCTGCCGGAAGGGTTCCGTCAAAGCCAACCATGCCGCTCCACGAAGCTGTCCGAAAAGGAGATATGGCAGAGACAGAATCCAACATACATTGCGGGGCGGATGTGAATGCCGTTGACGCGCAGGGGGCGCTGCCGCTTCATTTTGCCGTGAAGAGCACCCGGGCGCCTGTGGATTTCGTTAAATTGCTGTTGAAGAATGGCGCAGACCCGAACCCTCCGGATAAAGACGGCGGCACACCTCTGCACTATGCTGCGTGGTTAAGCGCTCCACTGGTAGTAGAAGCACTCTTGGCGGCTGGAGCGGATGCGAATGCCGGCCATTTTCGCATACAGGGAGTTGGCGGGGGCCTGAACCCGTTGCATTTGGCTGCCTTGGATGGAAAATGCGCGGCCGCGAAATTACTTATTGGCGCCGGGGCCAAGGTGAACGCCAGGACTGAGAATGGCCTGACCCCTTTGCATTTGGTATGTCTTTCCAACGGTAAGGTCGAAACTGTGGAGGTCTTGGTCGCCGGTGGCGCCGATGTTAATGCTACGGATGAGAAAGGCTGGACGCCCCTGTATTACGCTTGTTGTATCATCGCGAATCTGCCGGTAGCGAAAGCCTTGCTTGCCAGCGGGGCGGACATCCAGCACAAGTACGAAAAAGGAGCCTCGTTACTGCATTTAGCCGCCGAGGGTCTTCCTCTGGAGGTCGTCGAGTTTCTTCTGTCACACGGCGCAGACGTGGATGCTCGCAACGGCTCGAACTTGGCGCCGCTGGACATAGCCGAGGGCCAAGGACGCACCGAAGTGGTGGCGGCTCTTGTGGCGCATGGGGCGGGAAAAGGGGCCAAGGGGCAGGAGGAAACCAAACCGCTGCCAAAAGCCTCTGAGGAAGAACCCCTCGACATGACTATGGATGAGGCTGTTCTGGGTGACCAGGAGGGAGAGCACCTATGAATGTTAAGCCAAAGGAACGAACCGAAATCCTTCAAAGCCTGGCAGCGGGGCGCGCGCTCAGCAAATGTACCGCGGGCGTCCCGCCCGCTCGTGGCAGGCTGGCAGGGCGCGAGGACGAAGGCGGGCGGGACGCCCGCGGTACGCTCTGGGCCACGCATTTACTGACATGCACCCGGCGCGCGCACGGCTTAAGAATGAAGCTGGCTTCCCAACCGCACGCTGTATAATCCCGTCCATCAGCTATCGGTCTTCGGGTGGGAGAACGCACTGTGGCCGAAAACGTCTCTGACGAAGATTTCGCTCGCGCCGCGCAACAGGGCGGTGTGGTGAGCTACGACGACGTGGAAGCCGCCCGCACCGAACAGGCAGAGGCGGCAAGGCAGAGCAGGGCGGTCGCGCTCGCCGACGTGCTTATTCAGCAGGGCATCATTACCGCCAAGCAGCGCGAGAACCTGGAGAAGAAAGTCCTGGCCCAGCAGGCCGGCGGATTGATGCGGCTGGGCCAGTACAAGCTCATCAAGAAGCTCGGCGAAGGCGGGATGGGCGCAGTGTATCTCGCCGAAGACCTCAACGTCGGACGCAAGGTCGCGGTCAAAGTCCTGCCGAAGAAGCATTCCGACAACCAGGAGTTCCTCACGCGCTTTCGCCGCGAGGCGCAGGCCACGGGCAAACTCAACCACGTCAACATTGTGGGCGCGCACACGATAGGCGAGGAGCGCGGGCTGCACTACTACGCCATGGAGTATTGCGACGGCGAGCCGCTGGACAGCATCCTCAAACGGGAGCACTTTATCCAATGGGACCTGGCGGTGAACGTGGTGCTCCAGGTCGCGCGGGGCCTGAAACATGCCCATGAACACGGCATCATCCACCGCGACATCAAGCCCGCAAACATCTTCATCTGC
>JBEKKG010000252.1:0-9044 GCA_050010835.1 Planctomycetota bacterium | reverse complement strand
GGGCCTGCTCGCCGAATTCCTCCAGCACGAACTGGCTGGCGTGGAGGAGGTGGTCTTTGCCGTCCGTGGCATCAGGCCGGAGCATTGGTACGCAAACTTCGGCTATGCATCATCCAGTCCGCAGGGGTATATGTGGGGTCCGCCAGGCGGCAAGCTGTGCCTGTTGAACCTGCGCACGCGTGCGGTCCGCGTGTTGTTGGAAGACAACAGCGGCGCGGTGCGCGATCCCTGCCTGAGTTACGACGCGCAGCGGATCCTGTTCTCGTATCGCCAGGGCGGTTCGCCGCACTACCACCTCTGCGAGATGAACCTCGACGGCACCGGCTTTCGCCAGCTCACCGATGGCGACTGCGACGACATCGAGCCGATCTATCTGCCTGACGGCGCGCTCATGTTCTGCTCCTCGCGCTGCCGCCGCTGGGTGAACTGCTGGTTCACGCAAGTCGCCATCCTGCATCGTTGCGACAGCGACGGCAAGAACGTGCGCCAGGTCTCGGCGAACATCGAGCAGGACAACACACCCTGGGTGCTGCCGGACGGCCGCGTGCTGTACATGCGTTGGGAGTACGTGGACCGCAGCCGCGTGCAGTACCACCACCTCTGGACGATCAACCCCGATGGCACGGGGCAGATGGTCTACTACGGCAACATGTACGGCGGCACGGTCATGCTCGACGCCAAATCCATCCCCGGCACACGCAAGGTGGTGGCTTCCTTTTCGCCGGGACACGGGAAGACAGAGCATGAAGGCTGCGTGACGATCGTGGACCCCGGCGCAGGCCCGGACGAGAGGTCCTTCGCGCGGCAGGTGAGTCCGCCGGAAGCCGAGGAACAGAAAGCGGGCCAGCCCGCGGACTTCGCGTCACGCTGGCGCGATCCGTATCCGCTCTCCGAAAACTGCTTCCTGGCGGCCAATCAGAAGAGCCTGTATGTCATGGACGGCCGCGGCCGGCACGAGTTGCTCTACACGGTTCCGGACGGCAACGCCCTGGTGTGGGCGCACGAGCCGCGGCCCGTGCTGCCGCGCCCGCGCGAACCAGTCATCACCCCGCGCACCGATTGGTCGCAAGCCACGGGCAGGCTGCTGCTCGCCGACGTTACCCTCGGCCGCAACATACGCGGCGTGAAGCCGGGCGAAATCAAGGAATTGCTGGTGCTCGAATCGCTGCCCAAGCCGGTCAACTTCAGCGGCTCGCAGGAGCCTTTGACCATCAACGGCACCTTCACGCTGCCGCGCATTCTCGGCACGGTCCCGGTCGCCGCGGACGGCTCGGCATACTTCGAAGTGCCCGCGCTGCGGCCGCTGTTCTTCGTGGCGCTGGATGAGCACAGCCTGTCCGTCAAACGCATGCAGAGCTTCGTCAGCGTGATGCCGGGCGAAACCACGAGCTGCGTGGGCTGCCACGAACAGCGCACGCGCACGCCGGAAAACAACCGCCAGGCGCCTCCCCTGGCGCTGCGGCATCCGCCCAGCCGCATCGCGCCGCTTAGCGACGTGCCGGAAATCGCCGATTTCCCGCGCGACATCCAGCCGATCCTGGACAAGCATTGCGTCTCGTGCCACAACTACGAGAAGTACGATGGCCGGCTGGTGCTGGCCGGCGACCGCGGCCCGGTGTATTCGCACAGCTACTCGAACATCTTCGCGCACAACCTGGTCGCGGAGGGACGTGACGGCGCCGGCAACCGCCCGCCGCGCGACATTGGCTCCTCGGCCAGCCGCCTCCTGAAGTTCACCGACGGCAGCCATTACCAGGCGGTGCTGGCGCCCGGTGAGGCCAAGCGGGTCCGTTTGTGGATCGAGGCGGGCGCGCACTACCCCGGCACTTATGCGGCGCTGGGCAGCGGCATGGTCAGGCCGGCCGGCTCCCGGGCGAGCGAAGAAGTGCTGCTGCGCCGCTGCGTGAAATGCCACGTCAACGATCCGAAGGGCGAGGGGAAACCGTGGTCTTTCGGTTATCAGGACGATCACTTCTTCAACCTGTCGCGGCCGGAGAAGTCGCTGCTGCTGCTTGCCCCGCTCGCCAAAGAATCCGGCGGACTGGGACTGTGCCTGGAGCGCCCGCGCTTCGCCGCCGCCAAAAAACCCGGGCCGGAAGCGCCGCCCGCAAACGTCTTCCCCGGCAAGGACGACCCGGACTACCGGCAACTTCTGGCCTGGATCGCCGCTCTGGCGAACGAGTTGGCCCGCATCAAGCGCTTCGACATGCCCGGATTCCGGCCCAACGAGCATTACGTGCGCGAGATGAAGCGCTATGGCGCACTGCCCCCGGAGTTCGATCCCGCGAAGGACTCCATTGACGTGTACCAGACCGATGAGCGGTACTGGCGCTCGTTCTGGTATCAGCCAGAGTCAGCTTTACAAAGCCATGTTTTCCCCTAAAACTCCCCCATGTCCAAGAAGAAGGCCAAACGCAGCGCTGACAACACGAAGGTAGGGCGACCCGCTGGGTCGCCCCCCTCCGGGTCGCCAGACGCTGAAGCCAAGCCGCCACAACCTCAACCGGCCCAGCCCAGTCCATCCGTTTCACCGGGCGGCGCTCCAGAGGATCGCCCAACGCCACAGCCGCAGCCCGGCCCGTCCACAGGCGAGGCGCCCGCGGCCCCCGCGCCCAGCGCCGGCACAGGCAGCGTGGTCAGCAATGCGTGGACGGTCGGCGTGTGGACGGTTCTCAGCCGTCTGCTGGGCCTGTACCGCTTCCGTCTGATGGCAGACATCTTTGGCGCGAGCGGTGTTGCGGACGCCTTCAACTTCGCTTTCGTTTTTCCGAATCTGACACGGCGGCTGTTTGGCGAGGGTCTTCTGACCAGCGCCTTCGTACCTGTCTTCTCCAGCCGCTTGGCCAAGAACGAGAAGGACGCCGCCAACCGCACCGGCTCCGTGCTCCTTTGCCGCTTGGCGTTCTGGCTGACCGCGAGTTGTGTCCTGGTCATGATCCTGGCCGGGGTTGCGCGCGTGTTGCTGCCGCGCGTGCTGGCGATTGATCCGCGTTTCCGGCTTGAGCTGGAGCTGTTCCAATGGCTGCTGCCGTATCTTGTGTTCATCAATGCGGCGGCCGTGTTGATGGCCATCCTTAATTCCCTGGGCCATTTTCGCATGCCCGCCCTGGCGCCCGTGCTGCTGAACATCCTGATGATCGCCGCCTGCGCCTGGGTACGCTGGGGGCGGGGCGCCAAAGGCACACCGGACGAACAGATCTGGCTGGTGGCCTACGCGGTGCTGCTGGGCGGGCTGCTCCAGTTCCTGATCCAGATCCCTCCTGCGTTCCAGCGCGGCTTCAACTTTCGGCCCAGCTTTGATGCCCGGGACCCGGGCTACTGCGAGGTTATGGGCAACTTCAAGCCGGTGGTCCTGATGATGGCCCTCTTTCAACTCAACGTGATGATGGACAACGTCATTGCGCAGGTCTTCATCCCGGAACCGGGTCCCGTCACCTACCTCAACATGGGCACCAGCGTGTATCAACTGCCCTGGTCAATTTTCTCACTGGCGCTGGGCACGGCGGCCCTGCCTGAACTGGCGAAGCTCTGGGCGCAGAGCCGCAAGGAGGACTTCGTCCGCACCCTGCTCCACGCGCTGCGCGTGAGCCTCTACTGGGCCGTGCCCTGCACTGTCGGCATCGTGCTGCTTTCCCAGGAGCTGGTCCGGCTGCTCTACGGCGCCGGCCGCTTTCTCGAAAACGACGCCGAACCAGTCCGCCGCACAGCCGGAGTGGTGTTGTTCTCCAGCCTGGGCCTGGTCTTCTACAGCGTCAACGCGATGCTGGCCCGCGCGCTCTACGCCATGAAGGACATGAAGACGCCGACCACCACCTTGGCCTGGTCGGCGGGCTTGAACTTCCTCCTGAACCTGTTCTTTGTTGTCGGCCTGGCTCACTTGGCGCACGCGCTGACGCCGTTTTACGAGTCGCTCGGCTCCGAACATCCAGTGCCGCGCGCGCTCCTTGGATTCGTGATTGCGCTGGGCAGCCTCAAGGAAAGCGGCCTTGCGCTGGCCAGCACGCTGAGCAACGCCTGGCAGACCGCGCTCCTGCTCCGCGCCGTGCGGCAAAGACTGGGAGAGGAACGCAAACCCGCAGATTCCGTGCGTGAGGCCCTCAGCCGCGCCCAGCGCCGATTGGTGCTCGTGTACTCCAACTGGACAATGCACTGCACTATCGCAGACGGCCTGGCCTTCTTCGCCGGCTTGGGCGCCGTGTCCGCCTGCATCGGCGTAATGGCCTACCGTTGGGCCTTGAGCCGGTCGGGTTGGGAAGGCTTCTTGCCCTTCTTCGCCGCGGTCCTGGGCAGCCTCGTGCCGTTTATCGGGATCGGCCGCCAGTACTTCAAACAGAAGCTCTTGGGCGCGCCGCAGGAGCAGGATGCGGCGCAGTTTCGTTACGGCGTAAAGGATGAGCATTGGCCGGAGGAGCTGAAGTTCTGCTACTCATTCTACAGCACGGTGGTGGCCGCCGCGGTGATGGGTTTCCTGGTCTGGGCCGTGCGCGACAGCCTGCCGCCGGAAGGGCCGTTGTTCGCGGTTTTGCAGCGCGGCCTTGTGCCGGTCGCGGTGGGCGTCCTGGTCTACTGCAATGCTTCCAGCAGCGTGATGTCCGTGGAATACGAGGAACTGAAAAAGATCTTCTGGGCCAAGCTGGGGTGGAGGTAGGACAGCCTTTCCAGGCTGTCCGGACAGGCTGGAAAGCCTGTCCTACCGCACCAAGGCCGTTTCGACCGCACACTTTCGTCTGCGGAGCCGTACTAAGACTATGAGTTCTCTGCCCTCATACTCCGGCACGAAAGAGATCTACCCCGAGTCCATTTTTCGCAGTTTCGCAGTCCGTTGGCTCTGGCGCGTCTACACCCAACGGCTGACGCGGGCCGGCCGCTGGTTCCTCTGGCCCACGCTCATCTTCACCAGCTATGGCTCACTCACGCTGAGCATGTTTGTCTACGTCTTCTTTGCCTATGCCTTCGGCCTCTGGGCCGGGGCTTTGATCTGCCTATGGCTGTGGCGGCCGCGGGTGTCGTGCCAGGCGCACTGCGCGGAACGCATCTGCGCGGGCGAAACTTTGCCCGTTGACATTGAAGTGGCGCAGCAAGGCGGCCCGGCGGGCGCGAGCCTGTCCGTCCTGCCGCACCGCTTGCCGCGTGAGGTGGACGCCGTGCCCGAGGACGGCGTGGTTTTGCCGCCGCTGGCGCGAGGCGCAAAGGCGCGCGCGCAGTTGGGACTCCATTGTCCGCGCCGCGGCGTGTACCGCTTGCGCGGTTTCCGTGTGGAAAGCACCTACCCTTTCGGCCTCTTGCGCGCCCATCAGGTGGCCGAGCAGGAACGTCCGCTGGTCGTCTACCCCAGATTTGCGCCGCTCGCCCGCCTGACGCTGCCCACCGGCCGCCGCCTGCAACCCGGCGGTGTCGCGCTGGCTTCCAACATCGGCGACTCACTCGAATACGCCGGCAACCGCGAGTACCGTGAGGGCGACAACGTCCGCGACATTGACTGGCGGGCCACCGCGCGGCTGAACATGCCTATCGTGCGCGAATACCGTGAGGAATACTTCATGCGCGTCGCCGTGATTCTCGACACTTGCGTCGCCCCTCTTTCCTTGCGGGAGGGCGCAGGAGCAGGGGCCAGGCGGGCCTTGCGCTACTGGGCCGCACAGTTGCGCCGCCCCATCGGGGGGACAGACGAACACCACACCGATGCAGAGTCCTTCGAACGCGCCGTGTCGGTTGCCGCGGCAGTGAGCGACTACATGGCGCGCCAGGAATACCTGGTGGACATCTTTGCCGCGGGGCCGCGGCTGTATCATCTCACCGCGGGCCGGAGCCTGGCTTATCTCGACCAGATCCTTGACATCCTCGCGTGTGTCGAGGCCAGCCCCAACGAATCCTTCGCGGCCCTGGAACTCGAATTGATGGAGAACCTGGCCGGCATCTGCTCCGTGGTCTGCGTCTTCCTGGACTGGAATACGGAGCGGCAGGAATTCGTACACAAGCTGCGCGCGCATGGCGCGGGCCTGAAGGTCATCATCGTGCGGGACTCGCCTTGCACGCTCGATCCCGCCGCCGACAGCGGCCTGCTGGGCGCAATCCCCGTGATCGGCAAGGCAGCGTTCGAGGCCGGGCTGGAGGCATTGTGAGCGCCAGGGCCGCAACTATGGCAATGTCCGATTCGCCGTCTCAAGCCGCGGCTGTCTTCCACGCTCCCTGGCCCTTGCTGGCCGCCGCGCTGGTTTCCTTCCTGTCCCTTGGCCTCACCGTGCCCGCTGTGGCCGTGATGCCTTTTCTGGCGCTGCTGTTGCTGGCCGCCTGGATTTTCGACGCGCGGCTGAAATACGGCTGGCCAATCTGGGCCGCCCGGGCGATGCTGTTTGCAATTGTCATCTTCGCGCTGGGGCTTCAAGGCCCCTCGCACGCGATCGGTTTTTTTGTTTATAACCCTCATTACGTTTACCCTTTCGGCCAGCTTTGCGCAGCGGAATTGGTCGTGCAGTGCTGGATAGAGCATCCTACGGGCGGCCCGCGCGCCTTTGGGGTCATGTTGCTCTCCGCCGCCGTGTTTACCTGCTCCACCACGACCTATGGCCGTCATATCCCCTGGCTGGCGCCGGCCTTTTTCCTCTTCATAGCCCTGGCCCTAAGCGGCTCCCGCGGCCTGGGGATGCGCGGCTGGGCGATTCTGGCCGCTGCAATCTGCCTTGGCGCCGCCGTACGGTACGCGATGTACGCTAACGAGGGCCGGTTGTCGAACTTGGCGATGCTGTTCATCGCACGCCGCCACGCCGGGGACACCATTGGCCTCTCTGAGGCGCCGGTGCTTGGGCGGACGCAACTGGCCTACGGCTCCAACACCCGCGTGTTGCGCCTCGAAGGCGCCTGCACAACGCTGTATCTGCGGGCGCTGGTCTTCGACACGTACATCGGCGGAAGCTGGTGGCCGATCGGCTATCGGCCCGACACTGAGCCTGTTTCGCCCGCGAGTCTGTGTCCCAGCGCGCCGGGCCAGCGCTGGAGTGGCACTCGTTTGGCGAGCGAGGTCCGCTATCTGTTCGTGCCGCTCAACTGCGCGGGTCTGGTACCCGAAGCGGATTCGCGCCTGGCGTGGGACCCGTTGCACCGTAGCCCCATTTTCAACGAGGACTCGGGAACCTATTCCTACGATGTGATTATGCCGCCCTCCTCGCACCTGCAAACCGAGGCTGCGGAACGCCACCAAGGCCCATTCTGTGTGCCGTTGTCCGTGGATCTGCGCCTGCGTTGCCTCGCGGTCCCAGACGGCGCGGTCCTGCGCTACCAATACCAACGCTATCCGGCGGTCCGTGAGTTGGCGCAACGAATTGGCGGCCACCTGGACAGCCCGCTGGAGCGCGTCCAGGCGGTGGTGAAGTACTTGCAAGACAACCATGAGTACAGCCTGAGCACAGACCCAGGGCAAGGCGATCCCGTGGCCAATTTCCTCCTCGAAAAGAAAGGCGCGCATTGCGAGTACTTTGCTTCCGCCGCGGTTCTGCTCTTGCGCTGCCTGAACGTGCCCAGCCGCTACGTTACCGGCTACCTGGCCCACGAGTTTGCCGGTCCCAACAAGATGGTCGTGCGCGGCCGGGACGCCCACGCCTGGGCGGAGAGCTGGATCGCGGGCCGCGGCTGGGTAACAGTGGAAGCCACGCCTCATTCGGGACTCCCGTCGGTCCTGCAGCCCGTTTCCTTCTTCGTCCGCGCCATGGAGTGGTTCGAAGACTCCTGGGCGCTGCTTGTGGCGTGGTTCCGCGGCCTGAGTTGGAGACAACTGCTCGTCCGCGCCGCGACGGTTGCAGTTGCCTACGGCCTCGTGGCGGGCCTGTGGCGCAAAGCCGGCCAGTTGCGCAGACGGCGCGCTGCGTCCGCCGCTGCTGCATATCCCGGACCGAATGAAGCGCTCCGAGCTTTGGCGTTGCGCTTTGAGGACTTTCTGCGCCGCGCAGGCGCCCCTTGCCCGGCGCACCTGACGTGGCAAGAACACCTCGCCGGCTTCTCTCCTTCCCGCAGCGAAGCCGGGCAGGGACACAGTGAGTCCAGAAGACTCGCCTTGAACTTGGTGCAGGCCAGAGAATTCCTCAACCAGTACAACGCCGTGCGTTTTGGCACACCCGACGATGTCCAGGCAACCGGCAAGTTGCGGGCCGTGCTACGCAGACTGGAGGACAGCCCACCATGACCAACGATGCCTTCATGCAGACGATCAAGAAGATCGAGGACAACCTGGCCCAGGTGATCCGCGGGAAGCCGGAGAGCATCCGGCTGCTCCTCATTTCGCTGCTTTCCGGCGGCCACACGCTCCTTGAGGACGTGCCCGGCACCGGCAAGACGTTCCTGGCCAAGTCGCTGGCCCGCTCGATTGACGGCGTTTTCCGCCGCATCCAGTTCACGCCGGACCTGTTGCCCGCGGACATTACCGGCAGCAGTTTCTACAACCCCAGGGACGGCACCTTCGAGTTCCGCGAGGGTCCCGTCTTTGCCAACGTGGTGCTGGCTGACGAGATCAACCGCACGTCGCCGCGCACGCAGTCCGCGTTGCTGGAGGTCATGAGCGAAGGCCAGGTGACCGTGGAGGGCAAGCGCCGCGACCTCCCGCGGCCGTTCTTCGTCGTCGCCACGCAGAACCCGGTAGAATTCCACGGCACTTACCCGCTGCCGGAAGCGCAGCTTGACCGCTTTACTCTCCGCATCACGCTCGGCTACCCGGATGCCGGCCATGAGGTCGAGGTGCTCTACAGCCAGAACGACCGCCATCCCTTTGAAACGCTCGGCAGTGTGGTTTCGTGCCAGGAGGTGCTGGCGCTGCAGGAGTTCGTCAAAGCGGTGCGGTTTGAGCGGGCGATTGCCGAGTACATCGTGCGCCTGGTTGAGGCCACGCGCAGCGAGCCGCGCCTGCGGCTGGGGATTTCGCCGCGCGGTTCCCTGGCGCTGTACCGCACTGCGCAAGCGCGTGCCCGAACTCTCGCCCGCGACTATGTCTTGCCGGAAGACGTGCGCGCCTTGGCCGCGCCGGTCCTGGCCCACCGCATGATGCTGGAAACCAAAGC
>JBEKKG010000251.1:0-9053 GCA_050010835.1 Planctomycetota bacterium | reverse complement strand
AGAACTGTTACGCTATGGTTGAGTACGTGAAAGCCGGCGGGGCCGTGCTCTTCACCGGCGGCGAGTACGCTTTCGGCAAGGGCGGCTATAACTACACAGTGCTGGAGCGCGAACTGCTCCCTGTTCTTTGCGTGGAGAACGTGGACACGCGCTACTCGGAAGCGCCTCTGCCGCTTGAGCCTGCCAAGGACTTCGCCGAGTTGACTGGGAGCGCCGGCGTCCCCGCCGGCCCTGGGAGCGCCGGCGTCCCCGCCGGCATGGACTTCGCCGCCAAGCCTTCGTTCTGGGTCTGGAACCAGGTCGCGCTGAAGAGCGACCCGGCGGTGAAGGTCTTCCTGAAGTCCGGCAGCCGCCCGGTGCTGGTGGGCTGGCAGGTGGGCAAGGGGCGTGTGGCGTGTCTGCTCCTCGATCATCGGGGCAAGTCCGAGCCCGGCGTTACCGCGTTCTTCGATTGGGCCGGTTGGCCGGCTCTCCTGCACGCCGTCTTTGCCTGGCTCGCCCCGGACGCTTCAAAAGTCCAGCCGCGCGCGGCGCCTGAGTTGTCCGCGGCCGAGGCCCGGAAACTGCTCGACCAGCTCGAAGGCGACAGCATGGAAGATGCCGTCGCGGGGTTGGAGAAGGACACCGCCGGCGTCGGTGGCCTGCCCGCCGCTGGGGGCGCGGGCGGCGGAGTCACCGGCGCAGCCCTCAGGAAACGAGTGGCTTCGATAAACCGTGCGCTCCAGGCCAGCGGGAAGGAAGCCGCGGGCGTGCTCGCCCAACAGCTTGCCACTGTGAGCGCCCTGCCGCTCGACACCCGCTGGGCCATCCTCGACTTCCTGCGTGCGCAGCCGCCGGCCCAACTGGCGGACATGGGCCGCACTTGCCTGGCCGCCAAGGACAGCGGGACCCGCGGCTGCGGGATGCAGGTTCTGGCCTTGGCGGGCGACGCCGCGTTCCCCAAGGAGTTGGCGGCCCCCGCGCAGGCTATGGAGACCGATCCACAGGGCCTCAGCCGCGACCTCGCGCTGGCTTTGGTGCTCTACGCGAAACCCGGCCTGGTTGACGAAGGCAAGCGCCGCGTGCTGGCGTGGAACGCCAAGGAGAACGAGGCCATGCTGAAATGGACTGAGGGCAAGGGCTTTTCGCCGGCCGCGCCCGAGCACCCGTGTTTGGACGGGGAAACATTGTTGCAGCGTGTGGCGTGGCTGGCGTATCTCAGCCGCCATGAGCCCGCGTCATTCGGCACGCAGTTCGCCAAGGAATGGCTGATGTGCTCGGAGTACCAGGACTACTGCGATCGGTCCCAGCGCAACCTGTGGAGCGATCACATGACCGCGGCGGACAGGAAGCGCGCCGAGATCAAAGGCCCGGAGTGGCAGCGTTTCCGGGCGTACTTTGGCCGCTTGCGCGAGCTGGCGCGGCCGGACGTGGAGGCGCTGGTGAAGAATGCGCCTGAGGTTGCCGCCCCCGGCCTGGCCAAGGCCCACTTTACGCTCGAATTCCGGAGCTGCATGAATCTGCTCGGCGGCCTCGACCGCGCTGCCTCGGGTGCGATCCTGGAGAAGCTCAAAAAGGCTGACAATGCGGACCTGGCAGAATTCGCGGCGGCGCGGGCGAAAGGAAAGTAAGCATACGTGGGTGACAAGAGCCTGTTTAGGGTGATGTTCTGATGGGCAGGGAAGGAGAAAACATTGCGTGCGCGTTTACAGAAATCCCTCGTTGTCGGTTGCCCGTTGTCGAAGCTGGCTTTTCGGTTGTGGCTCGTATAGAATCCAAGCGGGTTTGTGGAGAAATCGGCCATGAACAGTTTGGCGGATGCAGAAAGACTCCTGTCACGGATGACCCGCGCGGAGAAGGCGCAAGTGTTGCAATGGGTGGTCCGCGACCTGGGGGATGCGTTCCCAGGGGTAGAGAGCACTCCCGGGGTCTGCGGCGGCGAACCCTGTATCGTCCGGACTCGGATTCCTGTTTGGATATTGGAGCAGGCCAGGCGCCTGGGAACCAGCGAGGCTGAATTGCTGAGATGCTATCCCACCTTGCGCGCTCAAGATCTGGCCAATGCGTGGGCTTATGTGCGCCTGCACCGCGAGGAGATCGAAGACCAGATCAAGGCCAATGAGGCGGCCTGACGAACATGGCGCGGCTCTATGCGGACGAGAACTTCCCACTGCCCACAGTCGAGGGCTTGCGGCACCGGGGCCATGACGTGCTGACCGTCCAGGAAACAGGCCAGGGAGGCCTGTCCCTTTCTGACGGAGCAGTACTCGAATGGGCCGGCAGCCAAGGCCGCGCCATGTTGACTGTAAACCGCAGACATTTCGTCCGCCTGCACAGGGAGCGGCCCGAACACTCCGGCATTATTGTGTGTTCCTTCGACCTGGATTATGACGGCCAAGCCGCGCGGATTCACGCGGCTATCGAGGGCGGAGGAGAACTTGCCGGGCAGCTTATGCGCGTCAACCGGCCTGCTGCGGCGCGGGAGAAAAAATGAAGGTGCGCTATGGCGTTCCCAGAAGCCCCAAAGAGATAAGTGGGGTGTCCCCGGAACTTCCCCGGAACTTCGGAACTTGCCGAAACAAGTCGAGTGCCGAATAGGATTGAGTCTGTCCTCGACACCCCCAGGACGTCATTGTCCAAAAGGAGCATGGACGGAACTTCTTGACTTTGGCACGACACTTGCTTATTTTTTGCTGTTGTCGTCCAAATCACGTTTGGACCATGGCTCTTTGACAATTGAAGATCCTACCGGCACATCAACCGGTTGGTTTTATAGGGGTACAATGTGTGATATATGAGGGATAAATAGAGCACAAGTAGGCCAACAATGAACCATGAATGAAGCCAATTTGCGGGCTATAAGCGGGCCATGTTTTTTGCTAAACATAGTCCGGCAAATGCTTTGCAGAAGTAGACGATCCAACAAGCAATCCGAAATCAGAAATTCAAGATCCCAAAGCCCAGGCCTGGACGGGTCTCTTTGACTTGGTGTGGATGTATTGTCTTGAGAAGGGATGGTCTGGCGCGACGTTGGGTTGGACGGGAGCCGCAGAGACGCTGGGGCACAGAGACACGGAGACACGGGGACAAGGGGACACGGAGACACGGGGACGCGGAGAACCGAGTCATTTGGAGCCACTCCCTTAGTGAAGCTCCTCAGACTGCACGCAAAGGGCCTGCAAATGCTTCGCAAAAAGTGAGCAGTCATGCGACAAAACGTTTCAAAACGTTTCAAAAAATGTAGCCTTCCATACCGCTTCGCCTCTCATAACGTCATATCAATACGGCACTTGCCTGAATATGACGGGCTCGATTGGGTCGCTACAACCCATGTTCGTTCCCCTTCGCCTGGGGTAAGAACTGTGAATTGCAACTGCGAGCAGTATGCCTATGCTGCCATGCACGCGGTTCTTAAGAACGAATCAATCCTTGCCGGGATGATTGAGCAGTAGCGGAAGGCAGGGCACGGAGAAGGAGGGCAGGACCATGAAATGTGACAACATCGTCCCAATGAATCTGTTGCGGAGCGCTCTGCTCTGGCCGGCGGCGCTCGCGCTGTGCTGCGCCATCCAGGCGTCCGGCGGCGAGGCCGCGCCTGCTCCGACAGTCGTGGTTGCGGAAGGCGAAGCTTTCAAGCCGCTCGACGACAAGGGCTGGAAGGTGACGTTCCAGGACGACAGTTACGCCAGCCACACCTACGGCGGGATGTGGGTGACTAACGGCGGGCTGCTCGGCGCCCCGGCCGAGAGCGAAGGCTCCGTCGCCGTGCAGGCCGTGAACGTGCCCGCCGCGGGGAAGTACCGCGTATGGAGCAAGTACCAGGCGCCGCCGTACTACAACTACCTCCACAAGATCGAAATCGCCCAAGGCGGGAAGACCGTGTATGCGCAGGTGTACGGGAAGGACAAGACGCCGCGGCTGTGGAGCTTCAGCGGGCAGGCGGGCGTGCTGTGGTGGCCGTGGGGCAGCGACCACGACGCGGCCGAAGCGCCGAAAGAACTGGCGGAATTGGCCGCCGGGCCGGCCGAGATCCGGCTGGTAACAGTGGCGAACGAGCAGCCCGCGGGCGACCGTTTCGTGGATTTCGTGCTGTTGACGACTTCACCCGCGGACAACTATCAGGGCTTCAAACCGAACGCCGTCGGCTCGCCCTTCGCCAACGAAGCGCTCGCGGCCACGCAGCTTTTCATGCGCTTCCAGAATCCCGCGCAGGCCGGCGCGAAGCTCACGGTCAAGCGCACGGGGCATTTCCAGCCCAACTACGGCGGCGCGTCAGGCGATTTTCCGCAGGCCGAGGTCGCGGCGGGACAATGGAGCGAGTGGTTCAACATCGGGCCGTTCTGCCGCTTGGTCCACGATGAGGGCCTCTGGCTGTCCCTGAAAGCTGCACAGCCAGTGCAGGAGCCCTTCGCCGTGCAGTTCGCGCGGGACGCGGGCGGGAAGGACCTCGTCGGGGATCTGAAAGTTGCCGGCGGCGAGGCCGTCAGCGTGCCTATTGACATCACCTGGCGGAAGGACGCCAAGGTCTTGACCAGCCGCCAGCATGCGGAAGCGGTGATCGCGCTCTGCAAGACCTGGCGCACGGCCAACGGCGGCAAGAAGCCCAAGCAAATCCTGTTCTATGGCGACTTCCGCAACGAGAAGCCGTGGGTAGCGCAGCTCAAGGACGCGCTGGGCTACAACACGCTGCTGCCGGAAGGGTACGAGACGGCCAAGCCCGATGGCCTGCACGCGCACGTCTTCGGCGTGGATGCCATCCGCAAGTTCGCGGCGCAGCTCCAGAACAAGAAGGACTTTTTGGTACTGAGCTTCGGCGACGAGATCGGCCTGGGCCAGATCAAGTATGAAGACCCGGTGTTGCAGCCGCGCTTCACGGCCTGGCTCAAGGCCAAAGGCATCGGTAAGGATGAGCTCGGGGTCAATCCGGAAGAGGCCAAGCTGACCAACCCCTCGTCGCCTGCTCCGGCCGGCAAGCTGGAAGAGCACCAGCGCCTGGCCTGGTACTCCAACCTCTTCAACGAGGAAGAGACTTTCGCCGTGTACCGCGAGAACACGCGCGTCGCCAAGGAGGCCATCGGCCCGCACGTCCTGACGGGCGCAAACTTCTCGCCGCACCATCTGGCCCTCTACTACGGGCCGATCTTCCAGTGGGTAGACCTCTTCAAGCACGAGGGCATGGGCATGTTCTGGGCGGAGGATTACATCTTCAGCGTGCCGGAGGTCCCGCAGATCATCTCCTGGCAGTTCGCGCAAATGCGTTGCGGCGTCAAGTACCACAATCAGCCGATCCACTTCTACGTCATGCCGCACGCGCCTGGACAGACGCCGGAGTTCCTGCGGCGCAACATGCTGCTGAGCGTCGGGTACGGCGCGCGGCACATCAACAGCTTCTGGGTCGCGCCCGAGGAGGACTACACGGAGAACTTCGTCGCCTGGGGCCGCAACGAGACCTTCCGCACGATTCACGAATCCGTTTTCGATACGGCGGAAGCCGAACGCTTCCAGGCCGGCGGCACGCTGCGCCCCGCGCATGTGGCGCTGATCATAGGCAAGGCCACGGATTTCAACGAGTCCCGGCTGATGATGGACAAGGCGAGCGACCCGTTCGCGAAGGACTCCGAGAACGCGCCGGCGCAGATCAACCAGACCCTCTGCCGCAAGGAACAGCAGATGCTGTACCTGGCGCTGAAGCACGCGCAGGTTGCGGTGGACCTGATCACCGAGGACGACATCGCGGAAGACGATGCCCTCAAGCAATACCAAGTTGTGTATTTCGCGGGCGAGTGGAGCGACACCCGCGCCGTGAAGAAACTGGCGGCGTGGGTCGAGAATGGCGGTGTGCTCTACGCATCCGGCGGAATAGGACATTTGAACCAATTCAACCTGCCCAACCCCGAGATGCTGGCGCTGCTGGGCCTGAAGTCCGTCACCGGAAAGAAGAACTTGGTGGCGCCGCGCACACTGTTGGAACTGCCGCTGGCCCCGGCGATCGGCGCCATCACGCTGCAGGAGCGGGCGATTACCGCGACAGGGCTGCGACAAGTCCTGGAGCCTGGGGCGGCTAAGGTGCTCGGCGAGTGGGACGACGGCAACGCGGCGGTGACGGTACACGAACTCGGCAAGGGGCAGGCGTACGCCGTCGGCACGCTGGCCGGCTGCGTGTACATGGAGAGCGGCCTGAAGAAGATTCCGTACGCGCGCGGAGGGCGGCACACAGTCTACAACCCAACGGATTTTGCGCCGGTCGCAAAGAGACTGGTGTGGCTCGGTGTGGAAGCCAAGCCGCTCAGCCGCGACGTGTTCTGCTCGAACCCGCTGGTCGAGGCGATCCTCATGGATCATCCCGACGGCGCGCTGCTCACTCTCGTCAACTGGACCAACAGCCCCATCAAGGACCTCAAGGTGGAGATCAAACTCAATTACGTTCCGAAGTCGGCCCGTTCGGTCGAGGCGCAGAAGAGCGTGGCCCTTGAGCCAGTTGCCGGCGGGGTGAAAGTGACCAGCGATCTGAATTGGGCGGATTACATCCTGCTGCCGAAGTGAGGCCGAGTTCCCCCTCCCCTTGCGGGAGGGGGCAGGGGGAGGGCTTTTTACGAACGAATCAATGTTCTTCAGCCCGCAATATCGCCAGGACCTTTTCGTGCAGCGCGCCGTTGGTCGCGACGCCGTCAGGGCCCCAGATGGTCGCCTTGCCATCCCAGGTGGTGAAACGGCCGCCGGCCTCTTCCAGAATGGGCAGGAACGGCGCGCTGTCCCAGGGCTTCATCTCGGGATCGAGCATGATCTCGGCGCGCCCCGTGGCCACGAGCACATAACCGTAACAGTCGCCCCAGGTGCGCTGGAGCTTGCTCGTGGCCGCGAGCTTGGCGTAGGCGGCGGAGCGCGCCTGGGCGCTCCTAGTGGAGGTGGTCAAGACCAAAGCGTCCTCCAGGCGCGAGACGTTCGATACCCGCGCCGTGCGCCCGTTCCACTGGCAGCCCAACCCGGTCGCCGCGGCCACCATTTCATCCAAAGCCGGCAAGTAGACCACCCCCACCGCGGGCCGCCCGGCCACCTCGACGCCAATGAGCACCCCGTAGAACGGCACGCCGTGGATGAAAGTCTTGGTGCCGTCAATCGGATCAATGATCCAGCGGCACGGAGCGCCGGAGCCCACTCCGGCCCAGGGGCCGCCGGAGTGGGCTCCGGCGCTCCCGATTTCGCCGCCTTCTTCGCCGAGGATAGCGTGGTCCGGGAAAGAGCGGGCGATGCGTGCGCGGACGATTTCTTCGGCTTCGCGGTCGGCGCGCGTGACGGGGGTCTGGTCCGCCTTGGTCTCAACGCTGACGCCGGTATTGAAGTAGGCCAAGGTGCGGCGGCCGGCCAGGTATGCGGCTTCGCACGCGACGTTGAGCAGATCCTTCAGGGGCGGGCGGTCATTGGGCATGCGTGCTTTGTTCCTGGCCATTCGCCATTTTCTCGCGCATCGTCTGGAAGGCCTTTTCCCACAACCTGTGGAAGTCGGTGCGGCGCGTCAGGCAGGTCCGATCCGGATCGGACATGGGGAAGACACCGGCGTTTTGGAGCGCGTGCAGCAATACCTGGCGTCCGTCCGCCAGGGCTTGAGGAACTTTCAACATGCACTGCATTTCCGCATCGCTGATGCCCAAGAGCAGCAGGAAACGAATACGGCCTCCGGGTTGCTCGAGCTCCGCGGGCATGGCCTCGTCCGGGTCGCAGGCCAGCCAGTGGCGCAGGTTCACGATGCCCAACCCGGGCACTTCCTCGCTGGAAAGAACGGCGCCGGACCTGAGGGGCACTCCGGTCTCCAGCATGTACTTGGCCACCTGGGCCAGCACTCCCACGGCCGCCTTGTTGTCCCGCTCGCGCCAGTGCAGCGCCAGCTCAATCCGCGACGGCCGGTTGCTCTTGACGCAGGCCTGGGACAAACCGTGCGTCACATAGATCCAGCCCAGGCGGTCCGGGCGGGGAGGGTACTGGATGAAGCAGAGCTGCTCGCGGCTGGCCGCGGCAGGCGCAACCAGAGAGCCATCGGCCAGCAGCACCTTGTCCTTGGGGAAAGCCGGCCCGAAAACCTGCGCGTAGGCCTTGTTCCGGGCGGCCCAGGTCCTGCGCCACTGCGCGTTGCCAGGCTCCCCAACTCCGGCCTTGGCCGGCGGCGTGGCGCGGCGGCGCGCCGGCGGTTTGGCGGCCGAACGTGAGGCGCGGCCGGGCTTCTGCAAGGATGTTTTCTTGGCGGCCATTGGCAATCAGGTCTCGTCTTTCTCCGCCTCTTCGGCTGCCAGGGGTTCGTCGGTAGCCAAGCCATAGCGGGACATCTTGCGGTGCAGGGTCGAGCGGTGCACACCCAGGCGGCGAGCGGCGTCGGAGATGTTCCCGCCGGTGAGCGACAACGTGCGCAAGATGATGCGTTTCTCTTCTTCGTCCAGCGTGAGCACCTCGTCCTCCGCGGGCGGGCGCGGCACGGTGAAACGCCCGCTGGGCAGCCGCACTTCCCTGTCCGGCTGCGGCGGCGTGGCTGTTTCGGGCGCAGGCGGCCGGGCGTGGCCGTCCTCAAGCGCGCCATGCGCTTGGGCCAGCAGGGACTTGAAGGCTTCGGCCGTGTACGTCTCGGTCAAGCGCGGGGCAGGCACGGCCTGTGGTCCGAGCGTGTTGCGCAGGATCTCCGGCGGCAGGCTGTCGCGCTGGATCTCGGCAGAGTCCTCGAACACCACGGCCCGCTCAACTGCGTTGCGCAATTCCCGCACGTTCCCCGGCCATTGGTACTTCATCAGCACCTCGAGCGCTTCGGGCGTCATCCGCCTGGCGCGCGTGTGCCCCTCTTTGCGCGCCTCATCGAGGAAATGCTGCGCCAGCGGCCCGATGTTCTCCGGCTTGTCACGCAGCGGCGGCACTTCCAGGATCAGGATGGCGAGGCGATAGTACAGGTCCGCGCGGAAAGTACTATTGCGGAGCTTCTGGGAAATGTCCTGGTTGGTGGCGGAGATCACCCGGGTGTTGACCTTGATGATGCGGTCGCCGCCCACCCTGCGGATCTCGCGGTTTTCGAGG
Organism: Planctomycetota bacterium; assembly: GCA_050010835.1. Lineage (GTDB taxonomy): Bacteria > Planctomycetota > SZUA-567 > H5-PLA8 > H5-PLA8 > JAPLOD01. The sequence goes on along the minus strand of JBEKKG010000251.1, from coordinate 23 downwards.
GCGCGCAAGAGCCGCACCTGCAT
>JBEKKG010000250.1:0-9055 GCA_050010835.1 Planctomycetota bacterium | reverse complement strand
AAGCCGAACACGTTTTGCGCGAGTTCTACAAGAACGCAGGCTGGGTGGACTGGGCGCGCCAGCCGCTTGGCCGCAAGCTGCTGGCTCAGATCCGCAAGCACATCGTGCTGCGGCAGTCGCGCGTCCTGGCGCGCAGCGCGAGCGTGGACGGGACGTTGAAACTGCTCCTGGGCCTGGAGCGCGGCGGGTCCGTGGAGGCGGTGCTGATGCCGACGCCGTTTCCTGAGCGGGCCGCGGGGTGCATTTCGTCACAGCTTGGCTGTGCGATGGGGTGTGTCTTCTGCGCGAGCGCGCGGAGCGGCTTGGAGAGGAATCTGGAAGCCGGCGAGATGGTGGAACAATTCCTGGTCTTGAAGGAGCAGGCCGCCTCGGCAGGGCTCCGCCTAGCCAGAGTGGTGTTCATGGGCACCGGCGAGCCGCTGTTGAATCTCCCGAACGTGCTCGCCGCGGCCGGGCGCATTGCCAGTGCCGGCCTGGGGGACGTCGGCGGGCGGCAGATCACCGTGTCCACAGTCGGCATTGTGCCTGGAATCCTGAAGCTGGCCGGAGCCGGCCTGAACATCAACCTGGCCTTGTCACTGCACGCGCCGGACGACGCAGTGCGCTCACGCATCGTGCCGGCCAACCGGCGCTACGGCGTACAGGAAATCATGGCGGCGACCAGACGCTTTTACGAGTTGACGGGGCGCATCGTCAACATTGAGTACTGCCTGATTGCGGGCCTCAATGATTCCGACGCACAGGCGGACGCCCTGGCCGCGCTGCTGGATGGCTTCCGCGCGCATGTCAACCTGATTCCGTGCAACAACACCGGCGCGGGTTTTCTCGCTCCGCCCCTGGAACGGCAGGGGCGCTTCCTGAGCATCTTGCGCGCCGCCAAGGTGGTGGCGCATCTGCGGCGGACCAGGGGCAGCGACGTCAATGCGGCCTGCGGCCAGTTGACCGCGTCATTGGCGAGGGGCGAGGGGCGAGGGACGAGCGATGACTAATAATTAACCCCTCGCCCCTAATCCCTTTTCTGCGTTTTACGTTTAGGCGGCAGGTTTTAGAATCCAGCAGTACCGCGGACAGAGGAGGTCCCAAGCGATGCTGGTCTTCCGTTGTGAGTGTGAAGAGGTCCTGGGTGTGCAAGAGCAGGATCTTGACAAGCTCGGAGAATGCCCTTCCTGCGCACGCATCGTGCGTGTGCCGAAGAACGCTGCTAATGTGGCGGGAACCTTGAGGGCGCGCAAAGCCGCAGTTGGCGTCGCAACCGCGAAGCCAGCCGAACCGGCGACGGCAGTTGCCGAAGTTGAGACCGCTGAGGAAGTTCCCGAACCCGCGGCACTCGTGGTGGCCAAGGCGGCCACGCCCCCCGAGCCGCCTGAACCTGCTACAGAAGAAGCCGTGCCGCCCGCAGAACCGGCCCCAGAGGAAGCGGAAGCCGCCCAGCCTGTAGCAGAAGCCGTTTCTGCGGCGGAGGAGCTTCCGGTCGCCACTGAAGAGGAAGCGCCGCCGGCGGCCGTGGCCGAAATTCAGCCCGCGGCTGATTCGGGAGCTGAGCCGACAGAGCTTTTGGCCAATCCTCCGCGGACGGCGGCGGCAGCCGCGGCAGCCGCGGTCCCAGCTCAGCCCGCGGTGGATTCGGGAGCTGAGGCGACAGAGATTTTCGCTAATCCTCCGCGGACGGCGGCCGAAGCCGCCGCAGCCGCGGCCACAGTTCAGCCCGCGCAAGAACCGGAGCCTGAAGAAGCCATCGTAGTCGCGGACACCGAACCGGAGCCGCAGGAAGCGGCGGCGCCGGCTGGGGCAGCACAGGCTGCCGCGGCGGAAGCTTCCATAGAGAGTGAAGGAGCTGAAACTGAGGAGATCGGCGAAGAGGCGCCCGCGCCGGCTGAAAAAGCAGTGGCTGTCGCGGCAGAGGCCGCGGCAAAGGACGAAGCCGCTGAAGCAGAGGAGCCAAGCGAGGCGGACGCTGTCCCACTGGAGGCCATTGAGGAAGCACCTGCCGAAGCCATATCTGAAGCTGCGCCAGCCAGAAAGGAACCCGCTACGATCCGCAAGGGAGCCAAGGCCGTGGCGCGTCCCGGAAGGGCTGGTGTCAGGCCTGTTGCCGGCTTGGGGCGGCGCGCTCCAGCCAAGGACGCCGTTGCGGCCGGTAAGGAGCCAAAGAAGAAGGGCGGGGGATGGCTAACTGTCATTTCTCTTGGCGTTGTTATACTGGCCGGCCTCGCCTTCGTGGGGTATCGGTATTGGCTCTCGCACAAGGCACAACCTGAGCACGGAAGCCCGCCGACCGCAAAGAAGGAAGGGCCGGCGGCCAAAGGACCTGTTGAGCCCAAGAAAGACGAGAAAGCCGCTCCTGAACTTACCCCGCCAGCCGCGAAGAAGGACGAGCCCGCGACTAAAGGAACTGTTGAGCCCAAGAAGGACGAAGAAGCCACTCCTGCTGCACCACAGAAGAAGGAAGAAGAGAACAAGGGTCCGGCTGTGACGCCGCCTGCTCCACCCCCGGAGAAGCCGGCCGAGGAGAAGAAGATCGAGGAAAAGAAGCCCGAGGAGAAGAAGGAAGACGCGGCAAAGATACCCGAGAAGGCTCCGGACAAGCCGGCGGAATAGGGCTGGAGGTGAAAAAGGGCAACTTTGTCGTTTTACTTTCCCGCCGCGTTGGGTAGGTTATCACCCTTCGTGTTGGTGGTTCTGCGGTTCAAGGAAGAAGGTGGTTGAGAAGAATGGCCAAGTCCAAAGAGAAGAAACCCAAGCCCAAGCCGCCGGAGAATGCGCCGACGGTCATTGCTATCCGGAAGACGATCGAGGAACGCAAGGCCTCCTTGGCCAAGCGTACGCAAGCCGCCACCAAGGACGGCAAGCTGAACAAGCTCGATCCTAAGTTCCGTAATGCCGTGAAACGCCTCAAGCGCGCACAACGCAAATTGCAGGCTGAAGCCTATCGCGTCCGGCCCAGGCAGCCCCCTAAGGCAGAGGCTGCGGTTGCGGCGCCGGCTCCTGCTGAGGCTGCGCCGCCGGCTGCCGTTGCGCCGCCGGCTCCAGCTGTGGTTGCGCCGCCGGCTGCGGTTGCGCCACCGGCTGCGGCTGAGGTTGCTCAGCCGACTGCTGCTGAGGCTGTGCCGCCGGCTGCGGCTGAGGTTGCTCCACCCGTCCCTGCTGCGGTTGCACCACCGGCTGCGGCTGAGGCTGCACAACCGGCTGCGGCTGCGGAAGCTCCGAAACCAGCCTAGTGTCTTGACCGGTGCGGTTGTAGGGCAAGCTGGAAAGCTTGCCCTACATCCACACCTGCGGATCGAAGCCCAGTTTCTCCAACAAAGTGCGAAAGTCCTCGGGCAACCGGGCGCGCAGCGTCATGGGCATCTTCGTGGCTGGGTGGGTGAGCGAAAGAGATTCGGCGTGCAAGCAGACACGCGGCTCAAGCCCCTTGAACGAAGGATGCTCCTTTAGCCCGCCATAGAGTGGGTCGCCGGCCAGAGGATGGCCCAGCGCCTTGGCGTGCGCGCGGATCTGGTGCGTGCGGCCAGTGAAGGGATGGGCGCGCAGCAATGAGAACTGTCCGCAGGGCGACACGGCCAGCTTGACGAATCGAGTGCGCGCCGGCCGCGCCGCCAGACCGTCCACGGCCACGGCTTTGCGGTTGGCGGGGTCAGCACCCAGCGGGGCCTCAAGGTCCTTCTCCGTGAAGTCCGCGCGGCCGTGCACGAGGCAGAGGTAGGTCTTCTGCACCAAACGGCGCTCAAACTGGCGTGTCAGGTCTCCGTGCGCCTTGGCGCACAGGGCGTAGACCATAATGCCGCTGGTTTCCTCGTCGAGCCGGTGCACCGTGCCAATGTGGTACGAGGGGTCCGCAGCCAGCTTGTCGCGGAAGTAGTGCAAGAGCCCATTGTACAGCGTGCCGCTCTTGTGCCCCCGCGCCGGGTGCACGAGCACGCCCGCGGGCTTGGCCAGCGCGAGGATGTGTTCGTCTTTGTAGACGACCTCGAACGGAATTTCCTCGGCCAGGTTCTTGCCGCTCGGATACAGCAGCATGGTCACGGCCTCGCCGGCGCTGATGTGCCAGCTTGACTTGGTCGCCTTGCTGTTGATGAGCACCCGCTGGTCCTTGATCATCTGCTGGAGAAACGAGCGGGAATAACCGGGGAAGCGCTCCTGGAGGTACTTGTCCAAGCGCCGCGGCTTGCCTGGATGGCGCTCGCCAATGACGAACTCCAGCCGTTCGCGCTTGCCTTCCTTGGCGCGCGGGAAGTCGTACTTGGACTTCACCCCCGGCGGGAGGAACCAGGCAGGAGCGCCGTCCTTGCCGATGTGCTGCATGCGCTCGGCGCGCGAAGGATGAGATGAACCCATGAGCCTCAGTTCCACTCTTGCCCCGGTCAATATATCCTGTGCGCGGCTGAATTGCCGGCTCTTTCTGTCTATTGCACGCGCTAATTGTGGAAGCCGGTGACGGTGTAAGAGTGCGCGACGTTGACGCGAACGAAATCAACGGTGAGTTTGTCCGGCGAGACTGTGACCCGTATATGGCCGGGACTGCCAAGGATGACCCCGCTCTTGTAACCGTATTCCTCCGCGCTGCGGATGCTGCCTCTGGGGTCGCCGGGTTGCGGGACTTCCTGGTACACAATGCCGTCGAGGTCTTGCTTGGCGTACAGGTGGTCGTGACCGTGGAAGACGATGCTGGCCTTGTTCTGAACAAGGAGCTGATGGATGGGGGCCGGCCAGTCCGGACGGTTCTCCTTGAATCCCTCGGTGCCGTCCCGGTTGCGGCCACCCCACTCGAAATACCGCGCGGCTTCCGCCCCGCCGCGGCTCTGATCGTCCGCGCCGCCGACGAGATGATGGATGAAGACGAACTTGAACTTCGCTCGGCTGGCTTCGAGTGTGCGTTTGAGCCACTGGTACTGTGCGGCGCCGAGCGTGCGTTTCCAGTTGTCGCTTTTGCCGTGCTGCTTCTGCGCGAACCAGAACGGGTCCAGCACGGCAAACAACGCGTCGCCCCATTCCCAGGCGTAGTAGTCCTGCAACAGGCCGGCCTCCGGATGTTTCGCCGCGTTGCCCGTGTAGAAATTGTCGGGAACGGGATTCGGGAAGTAGCGCTTCCGCATCGTGTTCGACCAGACGGCAAGGCTTTCGGCGTCGCCGCCGCGGCCGCGGGGACTCTCGCCGTCGTGATTTCCCAGCACGAGGAACAGCGGCGCGGACTGGCAAAGCTGGCCGAAGTAGAAGCGCTGGGCGAGATATTGCCGGGCAGCGTTCTCGCGGTTCTCGTGTTTCTCGGTCATGAACGTGTCACCGAGATCAATGTTGAAATCCGGCGCGCCGGCCAGCGCGTTCGCAAGTGTCCGCAGATAAAGATCGGGATCGGTGTGTTCGTCCAGGTGCGAATCCGCCGTGACGGTGAAGGTGAAGGTGCTGCCCGGCGGACGGGCCGTGTGGAATGTGAATTCTCCGCTGTTCGCCGGCGCCAAATGAAGCTGATAGAAGTATTGGGTGTTCGGTTGCAGCGGGGACAGCACAAGCTCCACCGGCTCGCCCTTTCCGAATGGCCGGGCGGGCGTCTTGGCAGCTGGCTTTCCCGGTTCCGTAGCGTAAGCGATGAACCCCTCCGCATCCTCGTAGCACAGAACGCTCACCGTGACAGAGTTCGATGTTGGCCGGCCCAGGATCAGGTCGAACGGATGCACCGGCACGTCGTTGCACTTGGAATTCTGGACCGGCTGCCTCGCTCCGCTCTTGCGGGCGGGCTTTTCATCCTCCGCGCGTGCGCCGAGCACCGGCAAACCCAACACCAGCGTTGCAATCAACAGGCCTCTTTTCATCAGGTTGTTCCTTAGCCTATCATTGTGTTACTGAGTTGTGGCAAAAGCCATTCTATATGACACTCAACCGTCGCGACTCGATCTGGAAGAACGAGTCACGCACTCCACCGGATGGACAGCCGGCAGCCGAAGACTCCCTGCAGCAGGCTGCCCTTCGCCAGCGCGCGTTGCTTGAGCAGCAGGCGTTCTTCCGGAGTAGTCTCGCCCGCCAAGGCGCACCGGCAGATGATGCGGGATTGTTTGAGCGTGCAGCGCACCCTTCCCACCAGGCCGCGATGCCCGCTGTCGAGCCCGTCGGCCAGGCGCAGGATTGCGGCAAGCTGGCGGACAAGCTCGCGCTCACGGCCCATTAGTGCCGCGAAGTGCGGGTGCTGGTTGCTGGGCGCAGCCTTGCGGTGATACCGGGCGATGAGGCCGACAAGCCTGCGCGTCGGCAGGTCAAAGGGCAGATGCGGCGTGTTCAGCACAATCCGCAGAACTGCCGCGTCGTGCGCCAACTGTGAGTCCTTTGCGATGTCGTGCACGATTGCCGCACATATCAGCCAGACCCGTGCCGAGCTGTCCAGGGCGTGGAGCGGGCGCAACGCATCGAACAACTGCGCCGCCAGCCGCGCCACTTGGTGCGCGTGGCCCGCGTCGTATTGGTGCCTGCGGGCGAGCGCCACTACCGCGCGCAGGCATTGCGTAGCGCTGCTAGTCCCCGTTGGCTGCGGGGAGAATACAGGGACGACCTCAGGATCGCTCTCTCTCATGTACATCCCTCGTCCCCCCGGCGGACCACTTGGTATATTATCGGCACACCGTGTTAGGACTTGATGAAGAACAGCCTAAAAACTGTGGAACGCAGCACCCAGGTCCGCGCTTGCAGTCCCGCGGCAAGCCTCCAGCGTGCTCTACAGCCGTAGCGCATTCCTCTGGATTGCGCCGCAACCCGGAGGGTTGCGCTACAGGCAGAGCAGCAGCACCGCGGTCCAGAACGCTGCGCCGATGGTGGCAACGACGATTACTGCCAGGATGCCCAACACGATCAGGCTCATGTTGTTCTCGCCTCCGCCTCCTGCCACACCCCTGAAGCCGCCGGAGAACACCGCCTGTGGCGCGACAACGTCTCCGTACCCGTGCATTAGACCGCCCGCATGTTGGCCTGTGATGAAACTCCCATAAGTATTTCGTTCATCCGCCTACGGCCTGCTCCAGGAGTTCGGTCTCCGGCGCATCTTCCTCTCCGGCCATCTGCAGCGCGATGTCCGGCCAATCCTTGACCCAGTTGACGATGGCCAGGCGCCCATCGAGGTGCTCGACCAGCGCCGTGCAGTTTTCAATCCAGTCGCCGGCATTGGCGTAGCACAGGCCGTCAACCTGCTTCAGCGCGGGCTGATGGATGTGCCCGCAGATGACGCCATCGGCCGCCACTTCCCGGGCGCGGCGCACTGCTGCGGCCTCGAAGCTGCCCACGTAGCTGACGGCATTCTTGACGCGCACCTTGATGTACCCGGACAGCGACCAGTACGGCATCCCGAACAGCTTGCGCACGGCGTTGACAACGCGGTTGAGCCAGACCAGATGCCCGTAGGCGGCGTCCCCGAGCACCGCCAGCCACTTCCTGTGCTGCACGATCGCGTCGAACTCGTCGCCATGCAACACCAGCAGGCGCTTGCCATCGGCGGTCTCGTGGATGGTGTCGCGGACGATCTGGATGTTGCCGAATTGCGCGCCGGCAAACTCGCGCAGGCCTTCGTCGTGATTCCCCGGAATGTAGATGACCTGCGCGCCCTTCTTGGCCTTGCTGAAGACCTTCTGGATGACGTTGTTCATGATCTGCGGCCAATACCAGCGCCGCTTCATCTGCCAAATGTCAATGAAGTCGCCGATGATGTACAGATACCGGGACTTGTTGCAGCGCAGGAAACTGAGCAGGTAATCAACGCGGCAATCGCGCGAACACAGGTGCACGTCGGAGATCCAGATTGCGCGATACTGTGCTTTGCTCATGATTGAGTTGTTCCTCCTCTCCCATCTACATCCTTCTTCCCCCCACAGCGGGCTGCCTGGTTTATTATCGGCACGCCGTGTTAGGACTTGGTGAAGGACGGCTCAATATCCCAAGAACTCTCTAATCAGGTTCGCAGTGGACTCGGCTCCTCCTATCGTGTATGTGAGAGCTTGCGTGGGCGCCGGCGCCGGCGTTCATTCCTGTGTTCGCGATGAGGAACGTGACATGTTGCAACTGACACGCATCGGTAATGGTCCGGTCCTGGCACCGCGGAAGAGTGTGCCGTGGGAGAAGAGCGCTGTGTTGAACGCGGCCGCAATCCACGCCGGCGGCAAATTCCATCTCATTTATCGGGCTGTGGCCCACAATCCGGGCGACCGGAACCGCTCCTGGCTGGGCTACGCGTCGAGCCAAGACGGCGTAAACTTTGCACGGCTGGAGGCCCCGGTGTTGTGGCCCAACGCCGTGCCGGAGGAAAGCCAGGGTGTCGAAGACCCGCGCGTGGTCTTGATTGGCGACACCTTCCACATGTGCTACACGGCCTACGATCTGAAGCGGACGCAAGTCGCGCTGGCCACGTCGAAGGACCTGATCCATTGGCAGCGGCACGGCGTCATTCTCAGCAACACGGTCCTCGGCAACAACAAAGACGCGTCGCTGTTCCCTGAGAAGATCGGCGGGCGCTGGTGCCTGATGCATCGTCCCGAACCGGACATCTACTTGTCGTTTTCCGGCGATCTGCGCAACTGGACGGACCACACCTGCATCCTGAAGCCGGAATTCGAGTGGGAAGCGACGAAGATTGGCGCCGGCGCGCAGCCGCTCAAGACCCCTCAAGGCTGGCTGCTGATCTACCACGGCGTGGACAAGAAGATGTGGTATCGGCTGGGCGCCGCGTTGCTCGACCTGGACGATCCACGCAAGGTCCTCAAACGGCAGCGCGAATTCATCCTCGAACCGCGCGAAACGTGGGAGTTGAAGGGCGACGTCAACAATGTCGTGTTCACCTGCGGCGCGGTGCTGCTGGGCACCGAGTTGTGGGTCTACTACGGCTGTGCAGACACCGTGATCTGCCTTGCGAAGGCCGATGTCGCGGATTGGCTGCGGTGAGCGTTCACCCTCTCCCCGCAGGGGAGAGGGTAAAACGAAAGGAACCGATCATGCACAGCCTCCTTGTAACGGTCGCGTTCTTCCTGGCGCTGCTCCTGGCTGGCCCTGGCTTTGGCGGCGAGGCGGCCGCGGTACTGGATCTGGA
>JBEKKG010000249.1:0-9063 GCA_050010835.1 Planctomycetota bacterium | reverse complement strand
GCTGGGCTTGTCTGTGCCGGATAGCCTGGGCGGCGTGCTGGATTTGAACGTGGTGGACACCGCCGCAGTAGGACAGGCTTCCAGCCTGTCCAGGCAGGCAGGATGCCTGCCCTACAAGGACCGTGACGGCGAGACATTCATGACCAGGTGTGCGGGGATGAACTATGCTTATGACGGCCTGAATCTGGCGTCGAAGTTCTCCGCGCCGAGCATTTTCGTGATGGAAACAACCGGCACCAAAGCCAATGGCGACACGCGCATGGGGCGGCTGATGGTGCCCGTGAGCAACCGGGAAGCGGGCATAACGGACAGCATCACGGACCAGCGCAAGAACACAGGGCTGACTTCGTTCCAACTCAAAGGCAAGTTCTGTTTCAGCAAAAAGGCGGACAACGTAACTTTGAGCTGCACGATAGAACTGCCTGCGGGGATGACAGTGAAGCAAGCCCTGCCCATATCAGTGGGGATAAGCAATGTGACAGGCAGCGCCGACGTGGATCCCAAGGGCAAGGTAACGGCGTTGAAGAGCGACGGCAACTTCATCAAGAAGCTGCAATTCAAGTGGCCCCGCCTGGACAAGAAAAACCCTGTTACGAAAACCGGAGACCAAGCCACGGTTGCAATCACACTGACCGGCTCCAGCCTGCACACGGCCGGCTTCGACACCGAAGGCATCGTGAACACCGTGGCCACAGGCAAGAAGGGGGTCGCGCGCAACATTCAGATCGCCATCGTCATCGGGGGCGTCTCGTATTACGCCCAGGCCAAGGCGACATACATCTACAATAAGGGCACGGGGCAGTTGACGGGCAGGGCGCAGAAGTAACGGGGAGCGGGGTTCGGGGTTCGGGGAGCGGGGACCGGTGAGCGCGCCCCGCGCCCCGAGCCCCGCGCCCCGAACTCCGTTTTTTTTGATTTTGTCCTTGACTTCGTGGCGCCAAACTCGTATGTATTATAGGGGGATGTTGTTTGAACGGTGGATGGTCCGTCCCGGCTTTGGGTTGAACGGCAACCACAGAGGCACAGAGGCACAGAGAAGGGAAGAATCCATGCTTTTCAAGAATCCAACCCCTAATGTCTTTTCTCTGTGCCTCTGTGGTTCAATGCCTATGCCCGTTTATTATATCGTTATTCCCACTTTGTTATATCGTTATATTCTCCTGATTATATCACTATTATATCTCGATTCGATCCCTATTATATCTCGAAGCGATCCCTATTATATCTTGAATCGCACCCTATTATATCTTGAATCTATCCCTAAAAGGCCAGTATTTTAAGGACTTAGAGCAATGGAAACTCTGTGGGACTTTGGGCGTTGGCCAGGACTATTCACCGCATGGAGGACGAGGAGGACTTGCATGACGGCTAGAGGAAAACTGCGCACGGTGATGAGCCCAAGCCCCAAGCCTCAAGCCTCAAAACTCAATCCCCAGGCCTCTTTCTTGGGCGAAAACCCAAGGATGCGGTTTATTGTCTTATGGGTGCCAACACACGAGGCAGAACGCAACCCGGGAAAGGGGGAGACCCATGCTAATGAGGATAGTATCGCTCAGCCTGCTGCTCGGGGCCGGCCTTGCTGTGGCCGGCGATGAGGCCAGGAAGATCGTTTTTGGCAGCAAAGAAGCCCTGGCCGGCTGGACCATCACCGGTGACGTGGCCATAGACCCGGCGAAAGCGCGAGAGGGACAGAACAGTTCGCTGAAGGTCGCCGCCGGCGGCAAGGCGCTGCTGAAGCTCCGCGACAAGGACGAATCGGGCAAGGTCGAGATCTGGGTTTACGACGACTGCGCCTTGCCCGAGGACGTCAAGGCCCATCGCGCCGGCCCGCGCTGGGGCCTCGTCCAGAACGACGGGCGGGTATTTGCCGTCGCTATCCTCTACGCCGACTATCTCGGCGGCAACGAGGGTTACACCGCCAGCGCCTGCGACGGCGCGAAGTGGTTCGACCAGTTGTGCTGGCTGGGCGTGAACCGCGCGCCTGCCGCCTGGCACAAGTGGACGTTCGACTTCGATCCCGAGGCGGGCCTCCAGGTCTTCCACAACGACAAGGAAGTCAAGGCGGTGGACGCCAGCAAACTGGACCTGGCGGGCTTCAGCGCCATCGCCATCTGGGGCGACGACGGCAAGGGCAAGGAGCAGACCATCTGGGTGTCCGATCTGTCCGTCACGCTGGGCGGCCCGACGAAGTTCCAGCCCGTCGCCGCCGGCGAGGCCGACCCGTACGACGAGAAGGCCATAGCCGCGGACGCGGCCACGAATCGGCCCATGACGATTTACACCCAGGCCAGCGCGCCCGCCGCGCCCAAGCTTGAAGACCTGCCTCTGAAAGACAGCGTCTCGCAATACGGCATCACCTGGACCTTCGATCAGCCTGCGCGCGCCGGGCAGTTCATCAACGGGGATTGGTACGTCGCCGGCCCGGTGGCCGTCAAAGCCATTGAGCCCCGGCCGCTCTACGGCAACGAGATCTCCAAGCGCGAACTGGATCACATGGACAAGGAGCGCAAGGAAGAACAGCGCGTGCGCAACGGCTTCATGCTCAACCCGCCGGCCCAGATGAAAGTTTCCTACGACAGCGGCGTGCGGAATTGGTTCGACCCCGCGCTCATCCAGAAGCTGCCCGTGGCCCTGAAGCCCGGCGATGCGCTGGTCTCCACCATCAGCATGCCCAAAGGCTTGGTGCTGCACGCGCAACTGCGGAACAAGATCGAGCGCGGCCAGGACGACAGCAGCCCCATCCGCACCGCCGCGGTCCTCACTTGCGTGGCGGAGCCGCAGCCGGCGGATGCCTTCCGCCCGCCTTTCTGCCACCCCGCGGGGACAGACAGCCAATTGCCAAACAGCCGGCAATTGGTGTCAGTCCCCGCCCTGGCCCGCAACCTCAAGCGCGAACTGCTGCCCAGCCTCGAGGCCACGGCGGGCCGGCCGAAGATCGAGCAGTACATCCGCTTCACCCAGCGGCCCTGGGTCGCAAGCTGCTTCTTCGGCTTCGAGGAGCCCGTCGAGAACATGCCGCAATATGGGCAGGAGGTCGGCCGCGTCTCGGGCGTTGCGGCGCTGATGCTGTGCAGCGCTCTGAAGCCCGAGCAGAAAGAGCACCTGCTCGTCAATTACGTTCAGATGGGCATTGATCTCGGCGGCATGATCCGCGCGGGCCATCCCGGCTGGACGGGCTGGGGCGGGCACGGCAGCGGGCGCAAGCTGCCCATCGTCATCGCCGGACTGCTTCTGGGCGACGAGCAACTGGCCAACATCAACCAGTCCTTCCCGAAGGCGAGCTTCGGCGAGGACGAGCAGACGGCTTATGGCGATTGCTGGACGGGGGCCAAGGTGGTCTTCGCAGGACACTCGGGCATTGATGCCGCGACCGGAGTGGGCCGCAATCAGGGCCGCGGCAACCCGTGGGGACCCTACGAGCACCTGCCCCCTGCGCAATGGGGCGCGGGGCAGAAGACCAGCGAGGCGTACCGCCGCGCCAACACCAGCGGCTGCTGGGTGGCTGAAGCCTTGGCCTTGCGCCTGCTGCACGCTGAGAAAACGTGGGGCCACGAGGCCTTCTTCGATTACGTGGACCGCTGGATGAACGAGAACGACGACGCCTTCGTCCAGACGCTCAAGGAGGCCATCCACAGCGACTACCACCGCAGTCCCTTTGGCGAATTCCCGCGGCAAGGTTTCGCCTGGGACCAGTTCGCCGGCACCATGTGGGCCAAGTACCGCTCCACGCTCCAGGCCCCAACCGACGGCTGGAAGCAAAAGCACGACGACACTTACTACCGCACGGCCCTCGAGAAGCCGGCAGGAGGAAAGACCAAGTGAGCGGACGTTTGGGATACGGCGCGCCACACTGTCGCAGACAGAAGGGGGATGTGCCATGCGCGGGTTGAACCGGCTGATCATGCTGCTTCCATTCTTGTTAGCGGCCGTCCAAGCCGCAGACTTGATTGACGACCTCGCCACGGTGCAGGGCATGGAACGCTTCAAGGAATCCGAGGCGGCCAAGGCCTTGCTCAAGAAGAACGGCTTCGTCGTCGTGCCGCGCTACTGCCATCAGATATTCACCCCTTATCTCGACATGAGCCAGCCGCACTTCGTGACAGCGGATTCGGTCCACCGCACGTTTCACGCAATCTTCGAGGATGTGATCAAGAAAGGGGAAGTTGCATGCGCCTGGGAGTTATCCTCATTCACCAAGCAGATGCGCGAGGCCCTCGAGAAGCTCGCGGTCCCCGACGACGACGCCCGCGCCCTGGCGCGGCACGTCTTTCATATTAGCGAATGTCTGTTGGCCGAGAACCTCGGCAAGGATCTGCCACCGCCTGTGACAGCAGAGCTGAACGTGATCCAAGCCGCCGCAGGCGTCGCTGTTTCACCTCTCTTCGGCTACGCGATTGACTACTCCCTCTGCAAGCCGCGAGGCTTCTACACCGGCACGCTTGTGCTTGAGCGTTACTTCCGCGCCGTGAGTTGGTACGCCGGCGCCGCCTTCAGGCTCAATTGCGACAAGGAAACGCGTGCTGCAATGCTGATCGCGCGCGTATTCGGTGAGAACAAGGCGTGCCGTGAGCAGTGGCAGAAGCTAGACCGGCTCTACACGTTTTTCCTCGCGCCCTGTGACGACCTCACTCCGGCAGACTACGCCGCCGTGCTCAAGCAAACCGGCCCAGACGCGGTCAGGTTCAAAGACGCAGCGGACAAGCTCCGGGATCCGAAGATCAACTCCATGGCCCTTTCTCCGGAGCAAATGCATAACTGGCGCAAACTAACTAAAGGACTCCGCGTCTTCGGTTCCCGTTACATCCCCGACAGCGAAATCATCATGCACCTGACCGACCCCGAAACGCCCGGCCGGGGCTTCCCGTCGGGTCTCGACATACTGGCTGCCAATGGCTCCACGCGCGCCAAGGCGCTGCAAGCAGGGGAATCCGCAAAGTGGCAGGGGTACGCCGAAGCGCTCGCCCAGTCCGCCGCACGCCTGGCAGATCTCAAGAAGAGCGAGAGCCCTTCTCATTATGTGCGTTTCCTCAAGGTCCTGGAAACGCTGTCCGCACCGCCGCAGGACAAGGCCGCCGCATTCACCAAGACGCCGGCCTACTCCGACAAGAACGTGATGACCTCGCTCGCCTGCTGGGCTTCCATGCGCCACACCTGGCAACTGCACGCCAAGCAATCGTCAATCTGCCTGGGCGAACAAATGGCCCAGCGTTCGCCAGGATACGTCGAACCCAACCCCGCTTTCTTCAAGGTCCTGAAGCAGCTTTCCAAGGGAGCGCATGAGGCGTTAACAGACCTGGGGTTGGATATTGGCCGATTCTCTGACTTTGAGAAGTTGCTGGATGAGCTCTCCGCGGTTGTGGACAAGGAGCTTGCGGGCCAGCCGTTCACAGACAGGGAAATCTCGCTCCTTGAAAGGTACGGTTATTGTATCGCGGAGCTTCAAGGATTTCATCTCAACCACGATGCCGACAAAGAGTTGCCTTGGATGGCGCTGGTTGCCGATGTCCACACGGAGCACCTGAGCCAAGCGTGCCTGGAAGCCGGTACTGGCGGCGCCATGCCCATTTACGCCGTGGCCGAGCACCAAGGCAAGTTGCACCTGATGTGCGGCGGCGTCTATTCCTACCGTGAGTTCACTCAGCCCCTCGCCAAGCGCCTCACAGACGAAGGCTGGCGCGAATTATGGCAGAACGGGAGGATGCCGCCCGCCCTACCCTGGATGCAGTCGTTCATCCCTGGCGAAGACGTGGACACGCTGATCGAACGCGCCCGGAAGGGGGAGAGGGTCCCCGGTTTCCTGTACGTCAACGACGCCAAGCTCGACGCTTTTCTTGAGAAGGCCATCCAGCCCGGCGGAGAATTGGAAGGCAAGGCCAACTATGCCTGGGCGCTCGATGCCGCCACAGCCAAGCTTGGCCGCAAGGTCCAGCCATTCCTGATGAAGCTTTTGCGTGAGGGAAGAGTGGAGAAGGGCCAATTCGTGGCGGACGACGACCACACCGGCCACATGGATGGTATGGGAACAGCGGATGCGGCGCTGGAGGCGCTGGCACGCGTTCTTGAGGAGGCCGACATTCCGGCGCTGGTTGAGGTCGCGAAGGGCGCTGAGGAGATGCGCGCGCGAATTGTCGTCTACATGACACGAAACCTGAGCCAACCTTTGGGCAGCGACATCCTGGTAGCCATCCTCTGCAGCACCGCCGATGAGTTGGTGCGCGAGGCCGCGGCTTTCGAATTGGCGCATTTTGCTGGAGCACGCGACCTGACGCCGCGCTTGCTGGAACTCTGGCCCAGAAACGATTGGGTCTTCAGGGCGGGCGCCCTGGACATTCTTAAAGAGGCGTGGGACACGCGGCACGACAAGCTGCGTCCAGGACCTCAATGCAGCGCTGAGGACATTGGCAAGTGGCAAAAGGCAGTACGGGCAGTAGTCGTGCAGGCCCTTGCCGATGAAAACGAAAGGGTCCGCAGGAAGGCCGCCGAACTTGCCGCCCAACTTCCCGGCGAATGGAACGTGGACAAGCCAGCTCCTAAACCGCCGCCGGAGGCTAAGAAGAAATGATGGCTCAGAGGGCCGTCCCTACCGCGATCAGGAGTCCTCGAGGCCCTTACTTCGCCTCAATCTTCTTGATTGCTTCCGTGATGGCGTCCTTGACGGCCTGGCTGGCGTCCTTATCCTTCTGGCGTTTTTTGAGTATCTCCAGAGCGCCTTTGGCGTCCGGGCCGATGGCCCCCAAAATGGCGGCGGCACGCTCGCGCGTGTCAGCGTCGTTGTCGTCAGGGGCGTCAAGCATCTCCCCCAAAGGCGCCACGACAGCCAGGGCCTCGCGGCCCAGATTGGCCAGCACGCCCTGCGCCAGTGCGCGCACGTCCTTGTTCTCGTTGCTCAGCAAGTCCGCCAGGTCCGGGGCCATTTCCTTTATTGCCGGACCCATCTTCTTCAGGATGCTCGCCGCCGCGTGGCGCACGCTCTTATCTTCATTTTCGAGGTACAGCATGACATCCTGGGCCGCTTCGGCCGCGTCGGGGCCGAGGTTCTCCAGCAAGTTCGCAGCCAGGCGCCTGGTGCCCTTGTCGTTGTTGTCCAGGAGGAGGGCCAGATCGCCGGCCACTTCCTTCGCCTGGGGCCCCATAGCCTTCAGGATGTCGGCAGCGGCCTTGCGCACGGCAGGCCGCTCGTCCTCAAGCGCACTGACCAGTTCGCTGGCCGCGTCCAGGCCGAGCTCCTGGAGCTTCTTGACCGCAGCGCCGCTGACGGCGGCATCCGGGGCCGCGAGATCGTCAAGCAGTTTGTCAATCACGGAATCAGCCAACTGCTGGGTGAGCCTGGCGGCCAGGGCCAACTGCGTATTCTCGCGTTCCTTGGCGTCCTTGGAACCGCACTTCTCTACTGCCCGGTTGAAGGCAGCCTCGTTGCCCTTCCTGTTGTTCTCAACCATCCCGGCCAAAGTCTTGGCGGCGGCTTCGCGCGTGGCGGCGTCTTCGGAATTCAGGTTGGCCGCGAGTTTGGGCAGGAACCCCTTGCCGAGTTTTGCGATCGGGTCCTGCAGGGCCTTCAGCAGGGCCTTGGCGGCGGCTTCCCGCGCTTTGGCGTCCTCGGTGCCCAGGCCCCCCAGCAGCTTGGCGAAGTCCGGAGCGGCCGCGTTCGGAGCGGCCACTTCGGGCGGCTTTGGGGCGGCGGCATCCTCCGCGGCAAGACCGGCCGGCAACACAGGAATCAGACAAGCCAGGAACATGGCGCCAACACAACAGTTCTCACGCATCTTCGTTCTCCTGAACACGCTATTGCCCAGACGGCCAGGTGCGAGTATACCTTCAAACTTCAGGCTTGCAGGAGAACTCTCATGAGTTTTGTGGACGACCAGATCAAGTCGCTGAGATTCGAGGGTCCCGAATACATCCCCATCAGCATCGGCGTGCTGCCCGCGGCGTGGATGAAGTACCGCGACAAGCTGGACGAAATCGCGCGGCGGCATCCGCTTTTGTTCGGCCAGCCCCAGCCGCGCGATTACGACGCCGTGGGCGGGAAGTACGTCGAGGGCACCCACGTGGACGCCTGGGGCTGCGTCTGGACCAATATGGCCACCGGCATGGATGCGCTCGTTACCGGCCATCCCGTGCCCACGCGCGCGGACGTGTACAAGCTGACGCCGCCCAGGAAGATCACGGGCGACATTCCGCACGGCTTCATGTACATGCGCCTGTGCGACCTGCGCGGCTTCGAGGAAGCCATGATTGATTTTGCGGAGGAACCGCCCGAACTGCGGATGTTGATTGACATTGTCTTCCAACACAACATGAAGGAAGTGGCGGAGCGGCTCAGGAAACACACCGGCCCGCTCATCTACTTCGGCGACGACCTGGGCATGCAGCGCGCGCTGCCCATAAGTCCGCAGAAATGGCGCAAGTATCTCAAGCCCTGCTACAAGGCGCTGTACGACTGCTGCCACGAGAAGGGGCTGTACGTCTACATGCACACCGATGGACATATCGTGGAGATCGTCCAGGACCTGGCTGATTGTGGCGTGAACGTGGTGAACCCCCAGATCCGCGCCAATGGACTGGAAAACCTGGCGCGCGTGGCCAAAGGCAAGGTCTGTGTGGACCTCGATCTGGACCGCCAGTTGTTCCCCTTCTGCCGCCCCGAAGACATTGACGGCCACGTGCGCGAGGCGGTCGAGCGGCTGGGCAGCCCCGCAGGCGGCCTGTGGCTCAAGGCGGAAATCGGGCCCGACGTGCCCCTGGAGACCATCGAGGCCCTCTGCACGGCGCTGGAGAAGTACAGGGCGTACTATAGGGCGCGCGCTTGACGTTATACTGCCGCCGGTTTTCGGCAAAGAAGATTTGAATGCCTGCTGGGGCAGGTGTATTGTAAGGCTATGGACTACTCGCGCATAATAACCATTGAGCCTGGCAAGCGAAGCGGGAAGCCCTGCATTCGGGGGCTAACCCAACCTTCGCACTTTTGGGGTAGTTGTTCACGCAAGTCCTTGATTATCAACAAATGCACGTCGTAGGTCTCCACCACAAAAGCTACCTCGCTGCGCGCGTGGGCGGGCACAA
>JBEKKG010000248.1:0-9074 GCA_050010835.1 Planctomycetota bacterium | reverse complement strand
TCATCGGGAAGAAGGGCGAGAGCAAGAAGCACCTGGAGGAGGCCTGCCACGTCACCCTCGACAAGGTGAAGGAGCACTTCGCGAAGGATGCGGGCTCGATCTACTACAATAAACCCCTCACGTCTATTCCCTTCACCGTGGATATCTCCAACGTCTCCTCCTTTGTCTCAGCGTTAGCCAAGTGTGCGCAATTCCACGTCAGCAGGAAACGTATCCCGTGAACCGCCGTGGTGGCGATGTGGTACGCATCACGAACAGCCTTTGGAGGCAACACTCTTGCCTCAAGCAGTCCTGCCGCCAAATCGTCTACCTGCTCGGCCGTGGCCAGCAGCGGCAGCCCCTTTAGCACCTGCAGCCGCCGCTGGGCTGCGTCGGCATCACCATCGCTGGCTTCATCCAAAACAAACTGAGAAATGCACAGCTCGAAGTCAGACCGCCGCTTCTCCCACTACTCGCGCGTTACCTGCTGCCGCGCGGCCATGACCAAGTCCCGGCTGGGCCACGCCGTCAGGTAACTCACAATGGTTGTCTCAAGGTACAGGCTTGGTTTCGCCATTCAGGCCACCCTCGCACTACCCAGCCTATAGCCCTCTGGTGCCCGGGTCAAGTGTGCGCGCTCTTCAATGCTGCCAGCGCCGCGAGAGCAAGGGAAATCGGGGGACACAATCTCATTTCATCTTGACAATTGCTGGAGGAACGGAGAGAAAGGGCGTGGCCGGGCTCGCCAGAGTTCTCGTACGACGAAGGAAGGGAAATGAGTCTTGTATCCACATAATTAGATTCCAGCCTATTACAGTAAAGGATATAACCTGGTGGCTTTGGAGCATGTCTTGGAAAAAATCCGGAGAAAAAATATAAACTTTTATCTCCTTGCTGGACTTTGAGTTAACCAGTCCATAGCCCTCTCAGAGCGTTCTCCAAAACCAAATCTTCGCGCCGCCATCCGTAGTATATAGGTAGGAAAGGTCAACATGGGCCAAGTACCACAGTTCAGGAACATAGTCCGCAGCGGGTGTCGAGAGCCGGCGCAGTGGCCGATCCGTGCCTTGACAACCCAAAGGAAGCGGGGCGTACCGCGGGCGTCCCGCCCGCATTTGTCCTCGCGTTCGGCCAGCTTGCCACGGGCGGGCGGGACGCCCGCGGTACGTCTACCCACTTTGTGGGGCGACTTGGCAAGTCGCCCTACGATGCAGTGGGGCGACCGTCCGGGTCGCCAGGCGATCCAGAGGATCGCCCTACATCTCCGTGGGCGTCACTCGTCACTCGTCACCCGCAACGTGTCACTCTGCGCCATTACAACGTTGGTCAGAAAGCGCCAGTTCTCGCCAGAATGGTTTATGTTCCAGCCAGAATGGTCCCGGTTCCAGCCAGATTGGTTCGTGTTCCGGCCAGTCTGGCGTCAGTTCGCGCCAATTCCGAACAGTTTGCCCAGACTTTTAAGGACTTGCATGAAGGCTAGAGAAAAAAAAAGCTCGCGGCGCAAAGGGTCAAGGTTGGTCTGCTCACGGCAGTGGGTGCGGAGGAAGGCAGAGTTAACCCGCATCTCTCACCACTCACTCAACACAGATGGCGCAGAGTGCGCAGAGGGAAGAACCTTGTGAACAACAGCAAGTCCTTTCGTGCCAACCCCTCTGCGCTCCTCTGGGTCCTCTGTGTTGAGAAATCCGGGTTAGGGGGACAAGTCCCGCATACTGCGCCAGTTGAAGCCACTCCCTTGATAAAGCTCCTCAGACTTGACGCAAAGGGCCTGCAAACCCTTTGCAGAGACCGATCAATCATGCGACAAAACGTTTCAAAAGATGACTGCCTTCCGTACTGGTCTGTCTCTCATAACATCTTAGCCTTATGGCACTTGCCGCAATCCGAGATGCACGATACCAGGGAGAAGTGGCACGCGCACCTCAAAGACGGCGCTGTAGTGCAAGTTGGCAACTTGCGCCACAAAGAAGGCCCCTTCTCCCTCCTTCATCCGTTCTCACTGCGCAGACTTCTTCTTGAGGACCGCATAGTTGACCATGAACCAGGGCGGCCCGCTGCTGTTGTCCGCATCCTCGAGGTTCTCGATGGTCAACTCATTGCCGCGCTTGAGGCTGTCGAACGGCAGGCTGAATTTCTCCAAGGACCACCCGGAACGCACGAACTTGTTCGGGCCCTCGAAGACCGTCTGCCCGTTGAGGGCGATGCGGATCCGGCACGGCGCCTGGGCGTCGTGGTCCTGGGCGCACAGGTACAACACATAGTCTCCGGCGGCCGGGAACGGATCGCACTCGAAACTGAGCTTCAGCCGGGAGCCCGCCGTCCGCCGCCCGTTAATGACGCTCGCGAAGCGCCTCGGGCATTTGTTCTCATAGACAAGGAGTGTGCCGCCGAGCAGGTCCAGAGGCGACTTGAAAATATCGTCATTCACGGCATTGAAGCCCGCCTCCTTCACGGCCAGCTCACGCGTCTGGTCAATGTCCTTGGCATAATGTCTGTGGAAATCCTGCGGTTTCTTCGCCGCCTGCGCCGCGCTCCTGGCGAATTCGACCCCGCGGCCGAGCGCGCCCGGGAAGTTCCGCAGCGAGAAGGCGTTGTAAGCCAGCCCTTTGTTATAGGCTGCCTCGGCGATGGCCAGGCGCCTTTCGATCTCCGGGACTTCGGCCACGGCTTCCGGCGTGATCGCGCCATACTTGTACTTGTCCAGATACGCCAGCGCTTCGTTGGCCGGATTGAGGATGTCGAACATCTCCTTGCCGAAGAGCAGCGCCACGCCGTGCCGGATGGAGGCGGCCGGGTCATAGGCCTTGGCGTTCCAAAGACAGTCGCTGAGCGTCGTCGTCTGGGGCGCCTCCATGCCCATGTGGGCGTTCTTCAGATACCCTTCGATGTCGTTCTCGAAGAAACCCTCGTAGTGCCAGGTCTTCCAGCCGGGTGTTTCGTCGGTGATGTACGACAGCAGGTTATGCGGCCCGGTCCCGTTCTGGAAAACCATCGGCTTGTGCCTGGTCAGGCCTGTGAACCACGCCACTTGCTCCTTGGTCTTCTGGTAGCCCTTGACGCGCGGGCCGGTCCAGATCGTTTCGATTCCGGGATCCAGATAGTCGCCCAGCGATTTCAGGTACGGCTCGCGCGGCTCGGGGTAGGACGCTTTGGAATCGGGGCCCCAGTAGAACGGCGGGCAGAAGACCATGTGGAAGCCGGGCGACTCCTTGCGCACGGCCTGGAACAGCCGGGTCAGATACTTGGCATCCATGTTCGCCGCCGCTCCGAACTTGTCGAGGTCGCTCTGGGGCACAGGGAAACGGCAGTCGTCATAAGGGAAATAGATGTGCCCGCTGTCCCTGGCGATTTGCGAGCAGATGCCGAGGTGCAGTTCAAACGTGCGCTCGCTGGAAAGCGGCAACAGGCACCACATGGTCCAGGGCATGATTCCGTAATAGATCCTCAGACCGAATGCCGTGTACGCCTTGGACTGGCCCTTGCAGATGGCCTTCTGCAGCGGCGTCCAGGGCACGCACGGGTCAGTGTACGTCACCTGCGGGCCGGTCTGCGAAACGACCGTGTTCAGTTTGCAGAACAGCATGTATTCGAGCGCATCCTTCCAGTGGCCTTGAAGGAAGCCGCGGCAGGCCGTGTCCGGGTAGTCGCTGATCTCCGCCACCCGGATCTTCGGCCCCTGCTCACGGTCCACCAACTGGATCAGCGAAACAATACCCCACAGAGTCCCTTGCGCATCGTGCGAGTTGAGCACCGCGCCGTCCTTCGTCACGGTCAGAGCGTAGCCCTCCGGCTTCGCCGGCGCGTGCGGTTCGGCCTCCACGTTGATCTTGATCGCGAACGGGGCGTTGTTCTCGAACTTGATCCCGAACCGTCCGAACTTGGCCGCCAGCAGCGCCAGCCGCACATCGTCTTCCTGGATGTCCTTGCCGCGCACAATCCTGGCCGCCGTCAACGGCACAAACTCCTCCCTGTACTTTGCCTGCTGCGGCGTGGGAAACGCCTTCGCGCCCGTATAGAACGGCAGCTTCAGAGCGTCCAAATCCAGCCCTTTCATGAACTGGAGCGCGTACTGCGCCTGCGCCACAGGGTCCCTGCTGTTGCGCCCCGGCGTCTCCAGCTTGCGCCCGATAAGCTCTTCGCAGCATCTGACGGCGCCCGCCTGGTCGCCCTTGAGCAGCGCCGCGCTGGCCAGGCCGGTCAGGGCGTCCCCCTGCTGCATCGCCGAGAGCCCCGGCAAGTCCAGGCAGTTCTTGAATTCGGCGGCCGCTTTGTCCGCCTGGCCCTGGCGGATGAACAGGTTGCCCAGATCAATGCGGCAGGCGGCATTGTTGGGAGCGAGGCGGGCCAGTTCCTCCAGGTAGAACAGGTTGTCCTGCTCCAGCTTCTTCACCTCCTCCTCCGGCCGCAGTTCCAGGTAGTAAGCGCCATACTGCCGGCCGTAGTCGCTTGCCGCAGCCAGCTCGGCGAGCACCTCCGCCTTCTGTTTGGCATTGGCGCCGGGCAACTCCAGGATCTTCCTGGCATACTCCGTCTTCTTCCCGTCGTCCGGTTTCGCGCCGTAGAGCGCCATGAACTGGCGGTACACGAGGAACTTCACCGCGTCGTTCTGCCCCTGCCCCTGTTCCTTTTCCAGCGCCAGCAGCGCCTGTTCCGCCGCAGCGTACTGCTTCTCCTTGAGCTGCTTCTCCACCGCTCCGAGCCTGTCCTTCAGACTGGGGACGGCGTCTTCCGCCGCCTGGGCGCCGATGACCAGGGCTCCCGCCAGCAAAGCCAGTGTGCAGCGTCTGCCAAACGTTTGTTGTCTCACAGTGGTTCCTCCCAACCAACGCCGCGGCGGCGCGAGCCCTTACCCCAATTCCACGCGGACCCGCACTTCCTTGCCGCCTGCTTCCGGCGGGATCACAGTGCCCGAGAGCGGTTCGCCGTCCACCGCTATCTTCTTCACGCCACGGTTCACACCGCGCAGGTTGCTCACTTCGATATGATACGTCTTTCCCCGGAACACGCGGCGTACTTTGAAGCCTCGCCACGCGCGCGGGATACAAGGGTCAATGCAGAGTCCCTTGAACGTAGGCTTCACGCCCAGGATGTGCTGCGAGGCGGCCACGAAAGCCCAGCTTGCGGTGCCGGTGAGCCACGAGTTCTTCGCTTCGCCCGGCGTGGGTGCGTCGCGGCCCGCGGTCATCTGCGCGTAGACGTAGGGCTCGGCGCGGTAGGTGTCAATCTGCGCTTCCTTGGTGCTCGGGCAAATGCTCAGGTAGTACTCGAAGGCCCGCTCGCCATTGCCCAGCATGGTTTCGGCAATCTGAATCCAGGTGTTGTTGTGGGAGAAGATGCCGGCGTTCTCCTTGTAGCCGGGCGGATAAGAACTGATCTCGCCCAGGTGCAGGTGGTACGTCGCGTAGGCCGGTTGCTGCAGGACGATGCCGTTGGGCGTGGCCAGGCGCGCCTTGACGCTGTCCAGCGCCAGCCGCGCGCGGCCGTCGTTCAGGCCCACTCCGCCGAGCACGCACCAGCCCTGGGATTCAACGAAGATCTGCCCTTCCTCGCATTCGCGCGAACCGATTTTGCGGCCGCGCGCGTCATAGGCGCGCAAGAACCAGCCGCCATCCCAGCCATGTTTCACGATGGCGCCGCGCATGGTCTCGGCGCGGCGCAGGATGGCCCTGGCCGCCTCGGCTTGGCCGAGGAATTCGTAGAGGCCGGCCATCTCAGTGCAAGCCGCGCAGTACAACCCGGCGATCATGACGGACTCGGCCCGGCTGCCGCGGATATCGCCGGCGCATTGGAAACTCTCGCCCGGGGTTGACGAGAAGCAATTCAGGTTGAGGCAGTCGTTCCAATCCGCATGGCCGATCAACGGCAGCCCGTGGGGGCCGAGGTTGTGTTCGGTGTAGCGCAGCGAGAGTTCGAGATGATCCAGTATCGTCGCTTTCTTCTGATTCTTATCCGCATAACCCACTTTCGCTTTGAGGATGGAGGCGTCACCGGTTTCCTTGAGGTACGCAGCCACGGCCAGGGGGAGCCAGAGGGGGTCGTCATTGAAGCCGCCGCCAATGTCGCTGTTGCCTTTCTTGGTGAGGGGCTGGTACTGGTGGAAACAGGTACCGTCGGAAAGCTGCGTGGCCGCCAGATCGCAAAGGCGTTCGCGCGCCCGCTGCGGGGCCAGGTGTACGACGCCCAGTATGTCCTGGTTGGAATCGCGATAGCCCATGCCGCGCCCGATGCCGGTTTCATACCCCGAGGCCGAACGCGACAGATTGAGCGTGGCCACGCACTGGTATTGGTTCCAGGTGTTGAGCATGCGCGCCAGATGCGGGTCTTCCACCTCGGCCTGGAATGTGCCCAGCAGTTTTTCCCAATGCGCCTGCAGTTGGCGGCGCGCTGCCTCCACTGCGGCGCTCTTGGCGAAACGCTTCGCCACGGCGCGGAAGGGCGCCTTGTTCGCCACGCCCGGGCGCACGTACTTCTGCTCCTCGCGGTTCTCCGCATAGCCCAGGAGAAAGTGGCAGCGCCGGCTGGCGTGCGGCTTCAGGTTGAAATCCAATTGCAGCGCACCGACGGGCGCCCAGCCGTGCGCGAGGCTGTTCGTGCACCGGCCGGCCAAGACGGCGCGGGGACAATCCAGCCCCTCATGGACACCCACAAAAGCGTCGCGCGCCGTGTCGAAGCCGGCGGGCTTGGCATTGCAGGCGAAGTAAGCGAAATGATTGCGCCGCTCGCGGTACTCCGTGACGTGGAAGACCGCGCCGTCTTCCACCTCGACTTGCCCGGTGGAGAAGTTGCGCTGGAAGTTCGTCATGTCATCCTGCGCGTCCCAGAGGCACCATTCGACAAAACCGAAGAGGCTGAGGCTGCGCGCGCGCGGCGAATGGTTGCAGACCGTTACGTCCCACAACTCAAGCGAGTCGCCCAACGGCACGAAGTACGTCACGCGCACCTCGATGCCGTTCTTTTCGCCGCGTATCGCGGTGTAGCCCAGCCCGTGGCGGCATTCGTATTTGTCCAGCGGCGTGCGCGTGGGCTTCCAGCCGGGGTTCCAGACCGTGGCGCCATCCTTGATGTAGAGATAGCGGCCGTTGCTGTCGAGCGGCACGTTATTGTAGCGGTAGCGCAACAGGCGCCGCAGGCGGGCGTCGCGGTAGAAACAATAGCCGCCGGCCGTGTTGGAGATGATGCCGAAGAAGTCCTCGCAGCCCAGGTAGTTGATCCAGGGCAGCGGCGTATCCGGCCTGGTGATGACGTATTCCCTGTTCACATCGTCGAAATGGCCGTATTGCATCGTGCTGCGCTCCTCCGTGGTAACGAACCTGGACAGCTCCGCAACAAACGTATTGTAGCAGGTATCGGAATAAACTCGACTTCTCCGCCCCAGGAATCTACTCTTTCCCTTTGCGCCGTTCCACCCAACCGTGGGGAGGACAGGAACCACGCAGGCGTTCCTGGGTGGCCTGGCAGAAAGCGATGAGGGGAGCCATGAAGCACAGAGCTGCGGAAGCCGTGGGCCTGGGCCTTGCGTTGGCCGTCGTGCTGCTCGCCGTGTCGGCGGCTTGCGCCTACGTGGCGATCGTCAACAAGACCGATCACACGGAGATCCACATTGTGCCCGCGCCGGGCAAGATCGCAATTGACGGCGACCTTGGAGACTGGGACCTGTCGGGCGCGATCCTGATGTTCATAGATGAGGCGAGCAAGAACACCTACTCCGTCCGCGGCGCCATGATGTACGACGCGGAGTTCCTGTACGTCGGCGGCCAGGTCAAAGACCCCACGCCGATGGTGAACAACTATGCCTTCAGCGGCGACTGGGGCTCGGCATGGAATGCCGACGCGGTTCAGATCCGCTTCATCTCCAACCCCGCCATCAAGTCCGCGGCCTCGCTCCAGAGCGGGGGCCACATGTCTCCAGAGGACCAGAAGTATGTGAACCACATTACGCTCTGGTACTCGACGCTTGACAAGAAAGCGGGTTACGCCGCAGCCTACACGCTCGGCTTTCAGGACGCGGTTCTGAACCCCGAAGGCGTGGAGGGAGCATACAGGAAGGATGCGGACGGCAAAGGATACTCGTTCGAGTATCGAATTCCGTGGAAGGTGCTCCGTGCGCCTCGTCCGCTCCAGGGCGGGGACGAGGTGCAGGTCTCGTGGCAGCTTCACTGGGGCAACGACTTGGGCACGGCGGTGCGCTGCGGCATGACGGATGTCCGCAATCCGGCCAGCGGCGATCTGGGCTACATGGGGCCGGCCTGCTGGGGCAAAGGGATCTTCGAGAAGACGGGCAACCTGAAAGTCGTCGAGAAGGAGCGGGGCGTGGGCCGGGCGGAAGGCCATATCCCGATTGCCTTCAAAGTTGCCCAGGACGGCAAGGTCAGCCTGGCAATCTGCGACGCCAACGGGAAGCTGGTCCGGACGTGCCTGGGGGCCGAGCCCTACACGGCGGGGGAGCATACGTATCTGTGGGACGGGCTGGACGACGGCGACAAGCCGGTTCCGGCGGGGACGTACACGGCCAAGTTCCTGACGCACGCGGGGGTCAAACAAAAGCTTGTCTGCGACATAGGCGTGAGCGGGACGCCGCCCTACCAGACCGAGGACGGCAAGGGCGGTTGGGCCGGCGACTACCGCGCGCCTCATTTCGTCGCGGTCGAGGGCCAATGCGCGATCCTGGGCACTACCAGCGCCGAAGCCCAGCGGGCCACCATTTGCACCGACCTGGAAGGAAAGAAGCGCTACGGGACGGATGTAAAGGGCGGGGCGCTCGCGCTGCGCAAGGGTTTCGGCTACTTCATCCAATGGGACAATGGAAAACTCGTGAAGTTCGAGATCGAGAAAGGAGCCTTGAGCCCGTTCAAGGGCGGCAAGCCGGAAGTCGCTGTCCTCCAGCGGGGAACGAAGGAGAGCGACGCTGCCTGGGGCGGCCGGACATGGCAGCTCAGGGCTCTCGCCGCCCTCGATGACACCACCCTCGTGCTCAGCAGCGGCAGCGATAACAAGCTGCTCCTGATTGACATCGAAACCGGCGCCGTGAAAGGCGAAGCGGAGCTGAAGGCCCCGTTCGGCCTGGCGGCGGACGGCAGGGGGACGCTCTACGCGGT
>JBEKKG010000247.1:0-9089 GCA_050010835.1 Planctomycetota bacterium | reverse complement strand
AGAAAAGGCCACCCGCGTGCCCCTCAAGCTGCGCCTCGCGGCTATAGGCGTCTGATCTGGTGGGTTTCAGCCACGTGGTTCGCGCACCCGCCCCAGTAGGCCGAAATTCGCGCTCCAAGCCAACACACGGGCGGCGGAGTTGGTTACGGCCAAGTGATGCGTATTTCCGAGGCGCCGTTGCCCCGGGAGCTACGCCCAACATCGAGTGGACCGTCCCTGGTCTTCGGTCATCTTCCGCTACGCCAATACCAGCCGCGTCAGCCAGCGCGCCAGCCATGAAGTGAAGGAGGCCGTCGCCGACTGGATCAAAGGCCAGGGCTCGCTTCTGGACCAAGTGGACGGGATGACGCCGGCGCAACTCCATGAACTCGGTCTGCGCGCGTTCGAGCAGATGCTGAGCCTGCCGGTTGAGTGCCCTGATGTTCGCGCCGACTTATTCTACAAGCAGGTCCGCGATGAGCCTCACCTGCAACGCCTGAAAGTAGCCTTCGATACCTGGTGCGCTCTCTGGTTCTGGCCGGCAGACAGACTTGACCTGGCCCCCATGCCCGCCACTTGGCAGGCGCCGTCGCAGGCCACGCTGGACATCATCCGGCAGCTTGCCGGAGAGCATCGCTTTTTCCATTGTGAACTGGAGTTCCCCGACGTGTTCACGGGGCCGAACACGGGCTTTGACGCTGTACTCGGCAACCCGCCCTGGGAGATCCAGAAGCCGAACTCGAAGGAATTCTTCTCCAACGTTGATCCACTCTACCGCGCCTATGGTAAGCAGGAGGCCGTGGTGAAACAGACGGAGTATTTCCAGCGTGGCGACAGCGCTGGGCAGGCTATTGAGCGCGACTGGCTCGAATACAGCGCGCGTTTCAAGGCACTCTCGAACTGGAACAAGAATGCCGCCTGGCCCTTCGGCGAACCGCATGGCGAAGAGAAGGCGGGCTTCAACCTGAAGGGTGACTTGCACGCCCGCTGGCAGGCGCAGCGGCTTAAGCGCACTGGCTACGCCGACACTGCGCACCCGTTCCGGCATCAGGGATCGTCAGACATCAACACCTATAAAATGTTCCTGGAGACCGCCCACGCGCTCCTGAAATCCGGCGGGCTACTGGGGCTGATCGTGCCCAGCGGCGTATACACAGACAAAGGCTCCACGGCACTGCGCACGCTTTTCCTGGAGAAATGCCGTTGGCGCTGGCTCTTTGGCTTCGAGAACCGCGACAAGATTTTCGACATCCACCGCAGTTTCAAGTTCTGCCCGCTGATTGTGGAGAAGGGCGGGAAGACGGAGGTGCTCCGCGCGGCCTTCATGCGCCACGACCTGAAGGACTGGGAGGACGGCGAGCGGCACGCGGTTTCATACACGCGCGAGCAGGTGCTGCGCTTCAGCCCAAAGACCAAGGCGATCCTGGAGATTCGCAGCCGGCGCGACCTGGAGATTATCGAGAAGATTTACGCCAATAGCGTGCTCTTGGGCGACGAAGGCCCAGACGGCTGGGGCATCCAGTACGCCCGCGAATTCGACATGACCAACGACAGCAAGCTCTTCCCGCCGTTGCCGGAGTGGGAGAAGCAGGGCTGCGGCTATGCGGCCCCCATGCGGTGTTCTCCCCCGCGTGGTATGCCTTTGGGAGGGGAGATGGCCGTGCTGCTTGGAAGAAGCTGTGGGCAACTACTGAGCATGAACGGCTGCGTCTCCGTTGCATCCTGGACGCATTGGTGGCGGCGGGATATGACCTCAAACAGGATGAACTGAGTTACATCCTGCGTGATTGCGACCACCCGGCTGATCGATTAAAGGAACAGGCATATTGTAGAGCGCTTGACCTCAAAGGCTTCTGGCGCGTAGACAAGGACAACGACCCCGAGCTGCGCCACACCGTCCTGACGCTTGTGGCGTTCCACGACCTCCAGTATATGATCCGCGCCCGCGGCGGCGACCGCGAGAAGGGCATCACCGCCTTCTGTAACCAGAACGACGGCGAAGGCTGGATGCTCCCTGAGACGCTTTGCCTGGCCGACTTGGGCCTCGGCCACGACGACCGCGCCAAGCGCCCCCAGCCCGTCCGCACGCGCCTGGGCGAACGCTTCCTGCCTTGGCAGCATGAGCAGTCCGCCGAGGACTCCTGGAAGGAGTGCGAAATGCACGCCCGCAACCTGCTGGGCGAGGCCGGCTTCGCGCGCCTCCAGGCCCAACTCCGTGGCGAGACCGCCGAAGACGACGCCCCGGCGGTGGTTGGTGGGCGGTGTACGGTGGATGGTGAACAAACAACGGAATTCAGGCTGATGCCGGACACGGGCAAGATGATCAAAGCGGGCGGGCACAAGAAGAAGGACGCCAGGGGCCAGGGGCACATGTTCTAGGAAATCTGGCCATAAGGCAGGCACTTCAAAACAAAGGAGCAGGTCATGAAGAAGACGAAGCATGTCGTTGAGATCACAGTGAAGGCTAAGCCTGCGCTTCCAGATACCGGTCTTGTGGGTCAAAGGGGCGTGGGGCAACTGCTTTTCGAGGCGATGGCCAAAGCCCTTGGAAGCGTCGGTGGATACAACGACGGCGTGGGGTTCGCCGAGGACGCTGCCACCAACATTAAAGCGTCTTTCGAGAAGGGTGATGACTGTAGTTTGGTGTTCGCGGTTGAGGTGAATCCGAAAAGCACCCGATGATGGCGCCTAAGGGGATGACAATGCCTGCCAACATCGGCGAGATGTTCTACACGGGTGAGGTCCCATGGCGCGTGGAGGGACTCGAACTGGCCAAGCCAGCTACGATGGAGGAAACCCATATAGC
Organism: Planctomycetota bacterium; assembly: GCA_050010835.1. Lineage (GTDB taxonomy): Bacteria > Planctomycetota > SZUA-567 > H5-PLA8 > H5-PLA8 > JAPLOD01. The sequence continues at coordinate 6,304 of JBEKKG010000247.1, read as the reverse complement.
CGGCGGGCTCAACTGGGAAGTGGGTGAAGCGGATCTGAACTGATTGCCGTACCGGGCTGGTGCTGGAGGTCACGTGGATGAAGACCTATTGCGACTTGCACAGACGGCACGGCAAGGCGCTGTGGAGACCCGATCGGGAAACGTGTTCATCGTTATTGACGCGCCGCCTTTGCAGAAGCGCAATGAGGTAACGAAGTCATGAGTCTAACGAACCCAAACCCAGAGAAGGAAACAACGGTTGTCGGCGTCGACCTTGGCCCAGCCTGTGACAACAAGAGCACCGGGGTTGTAATCGCAACTCGAAGCGCCAACGGGTGGTCTGTAACGCGGGATCGCACACACTGGGTGCGAAGAGGGAAACAGACTGACTGCAATCATCTTCTGACAAATACCATACGCCCATCTTCCCTTGCGGTAATCGACGCGCCGCTCTGCTTAGGATGCTCTAAGCCGTGGGAGAAGATTCTCTGCGGTTGTAGGAGGCTTAAGAAATCGATGAAGCCCAGTTTCAGCGGTATTATCGGCGGTCACATGTGGCGCGCGGCTGCGCTGCGCCAGTTGCTTGCCGACATGTTGCTGATTGAGATTTTCCCGTCTGCATGGTTCTGGCTGTGCGACCATGATACGACCGTAGAATGGAAGGGCGATTCAAGAGCAAAAATGCGCAAGGTGTCATGGTTCAAGGGTCGTCTTAAAGCCCTCGGTCAGCTCGGTCTTTCGGTATCATACGGCGACCGGTACGCGAGCGCGGACGACGCCGATGCTCTTCCGTGTGTGCTTTGCGCGGTCTTGGCCAATGAAGGATGGGAGTTGCAGCGGTTAGACAACACCCAGCCACCTGTACTATTCCCGCCACGTTGTTTATGGGACATAACTCGCCTTCCAGCAAGTATTCGCAAGCTGCCTTGGAAGTCGTGGACACTGCCAACTGAGCATGAAGCCGGGCTGTTTCAGATTTAGGTGAACTTGGGATTTTAGACCGAGACATTGAGCGGGACTTGCCATAGAGGGCCGTAGAGGAGAAAGCAAGATGGGCCAAATCGACATGGAGTTGTCGCCGCCGCAATGGTGGCAGCAGTTTCAAGAGCTGACTCTGGACTTGGTTCGGCACCTGTGGCCGGACCATTTATCGGCTGACATTGTAGGGCGCGAAGGTCAGTCGCAGGATGGCCTAGATATCTTTGTTCACCGGAAGGACGACGAACTCATTGGCGTTCAATGCAAGCGGGTGCGGGAGATGGACGCGGGCGGCCGCTTGAGGCCCGGTGGAGAATTCTCGCAGGACGACCTTGTGAAGTTTGTGACTGATGCAGAGGAATATAGCCCGCCAATCAGTCGATTCGTATTGGCAACCACCGCGCTCCCCGACACTTCCCTCCAGCAATTCGCAATCTCCCTGACGCAGGACCGGGCGAAGGCGAAGAAGTGCGGAGTTGAGATATGGTTCTGGACCAGATTCCAGATGGAGATTAACAAGTCACGGGAGCTTCTCTACCGCCACTACGAGCTCGTTCTGAAGTCACGCCAGGATTACGATCCGACTCTCCATTTCCTCACCATTCTCCAGACAGCTCTGTCCCGACCAGCGTTTCATACCCCAACCCTTAACGAAGACTCCGGCCCGGATTTTACGCAGGCTGCTAAAGATACGCTTGGGGCATTCACAACTGGACAGTTGTGGGATCGTGTTAATCGAAGCTACGTTATAGACCAGGCACCAATGAAGCTTGGCCGTATCAAGGACGGTGCGCTGAAGTCCCGCCTAGAGACTGTTAAAGCTTCTATCGAGCTAGCGCGGCAGAGATATCGCAGAGGTCTTGCAGACGAGGATTTAGAAGAATGTAATCTGGGGGTGCGACCTTTAACGCCGCAGGCCCCCACTATCGCAATAGAGATTGATGTCCACAAGGCAGAAGCGGTTAAGTCGCTGAATCTGGTACTTAGAGAAGCAGGACTTCAGGAGATTCACTCCAGGTTTCTGGAGATGATGGAGAGAAATCATGCCAATCAACCCGATCACATACACGGAGAAGGTCGTCAGCAGTTTCCTGAAGTACCAGTTGACAGCCTATCCGTTCGCTGACCCGGACCTGCGGGAACAGATGCGGAAGTTGTTGTCGCTGGAGCAAACGCGCCGCACGCCTTTGATGAAAGGTCCGTACATCAGCCTCTCGCGTGCCTTCACCAAGGGTGCGTCGCTGGCAGAATTGGCAGACCAGAAGGTCATCCATCCTCTTGTGGCCAACCTTGCCGAGCATCCATACCTGTACGGTCACCAGGAGAAGGCCATCAGGGCCATCCACGCCCGCAAGCCCACGCTCATCTCGACCGGCACAGGTTCGGGCAAGACGGAAGGCTTCCTCTACCCGATCATCAGCCATTGCCTGACATTGCGTGACGAGTCCACCGCGCCGGGCATCTCCGCCGTGCTGATCTATCCGATGAATGCCTTGGCTGAAGACCAGTTGGGCCGCCTCCGCGACCTGTTGGCCGGGACGGGGATCACCTTCGGCCTCTACGTTGGAAAGACGCCGGAACACGAGAAGGACGTGACAGGCGAGCGCCTTGCGGCTGGCTCGTCGCGGCAGGACTACCGCGCTGCCCTGAAGAAATCCCAGGACGAAAAGCGGGAGTCCGCGGTCCATCCGCCGGAGGAACACTGCTCGCGCGAGAAGATGCGCACGCCCGGCGAACAGCCGCGCATCCTGCTCACCAACGTCAAGCAGTTGGAGTTGCTGCTCACCCGCCAGCAGGACGTGGAGCTTTTCGCAGGTGCGCGGCTGGACTTCCTGGTTTGTGATGAGGCCCACACCTATAGCGGCGTGGGCGGCGCCGAGACAGCCTGCCTGATCCGCCGCTTGCGTTCCTTCTGTCGAAAGAAGTCCGACGAGACCGTTTGTGTCGCTGCGTCCGCGACCATAACCGATCCCAGAGGGGGAACGAGTCCGGCCAAGAGCTTCATGTCCCGGTTCTTTGGCGTGCCTGAGCAGCGCGTCGAGGTCGTAATCGAGGAGTACGAGCAGCAATCCTGGGCAGCGCAGCGGCATGTGCCGGCCCCAGCCTCGGGCGAAGCTGCGGCACTGCTGAAGGACGTGCTACAGGCACTCGACGCTAACGATGATGATGAGGGCGCGAAGCTGACGGCGGTGCTGAAGAACAGGTTTGAAATGGACCTTCCTGCGGGGAACTGGGAGGCAACCCTGTACGACGCGCTGTCCCGAAATGAACTGGTGTACCAGCTCGCGGAAGCGCTCAAGCGCCCTAGGCTGCTCGGCGACCTACCCCAGGAGCTCGCCAAGGCCCTTAACCGCACAGTGTCGGAGGAGGAAATCCTGGCGTGGCTGGCACTGGGTGCGGCGACTAGAAAAGAAGAGCGCGCTCTCCTGCGGCCGGTGGTCCATATTTTCATCCGGGGAATCGGAGGCGCGGTGGTGAGCTTCCCCGAAAACAGGAACGGCGCGCAGTTGTGGCTTTCCGCGGAGGACGAAGCAGCCGCCGACCCTGAAGATCACCTCGTCCGCCTGCCCGTCACGACGTGCTCCACCTGTGGCCAGCACTACTTCGTCCATTACGCCGCGGACTTCGAGTTCACGGGAAAAGCGCCAGAAGGCGGAGAGGCCGTGGCCGACCGCGTCGTCTGGAAGGCCCTGGACTTCGCGCATGGCGGCAAGCGCCTGGTGCTCTTCGACAGGCTTATCTCGGCCGACGATGAGAATGGCGAAGCACCGGCGCACACGGCTGAGGTCTTCCTATGCCGCTCATGCGGTGCGCTCCATCCCGCCGGCGTCGAACGCTGCGACGCCTGCGGCCGGGCAGGACCGCTGGTCAGGCTCTTTGCTGTCGTCCAGGGTGTGGATGAACCAGGCTCCCTTAAGCGTTGCCTGTCGTGTGGCTCGACTGGGCATGATTATGGCGGCTCGTACCGCGAACCCGCCCGTCCCGTGAAAGCGGTGACAGTCTCCGACGTTCACGTTCTCGCCCAGGACATGCTCCACAACGCGGATCGCAAGCGCCTGCTGGTCTTCGCCGACAGCGGCAGAGCGGATACAGGAGTGGGGCGCCAATCTCGTTTCCACGCACCAGATCCCACCGCGGATGCCAGCCGTGGGGCCGCGCCAAGCCGAGATGCCGGTGAACAAGGCCGAGTCATTGCTGCGGGAAATGCTCAGCCGCGCCGGTTTCCCCGAGCCGCAATGGCATAAGCAACTCCAGCTAGGCCGGCCTCTTGGTGGGACCCAACCAGACTGCTTCTTTCCCGGAGATGATGAAGCGGACAAGGGCGTCTGCGTGTACTTGGACGGGCTAAGTGCGCATATCCACGGAAACCCGGCAACCCAGGTGCGCGATAGGCAAATTCGCGAGCATCTGCGGGCTGAACACTACGAAGTGATTGAGATTGCGGCAAACCAGTTAACCGACCGCGGCGCAATGAGCCAGCACTTCTTTCGCTTGGCCCGCGTGCTGATGAGCAAGGAGGAGGCGAGGAGGATTCGGGACAGCGCCGGGTGGTTTTCCCCGCCCGAACAGAATAACCAGAATGCTGTTAGCAAAGGCATCGAGTACATTGAGATAGTCTTCGACTGCGCGACTGAGAAGTTTTCACGAGAGCATTTTATCAACGTGATGAAACATTTGCTTGGACCAGAGGTTGAATCACTGAATATTTCGATCCGGCACGGAAGCACAATCGTGAAGATGGAAGGTCCAGCTCCTCTCTTGGTTCTGGCGCTCGAGAAACTCCAAACTCCGTCGGCGATTAGCCTCGTGTTTGGTGTCTGCGGTATTGTGGTTCGGATCACTGTTGGCAAGGGTGGACAAACACAGACCGTGCCATTGCCCAAGATCACTGCTGCAAGCAAGATAAGGATCGTATTCTTCTTCGCAAACGCCACTGATCAAATCAAAATTGAGTGGGATGAGGAGTACCGAGAGATTCAGGATAAGTTGAGGGCGACTCCCCAGTTCGAGCGTTTCCTATTAGATCCGCGGTTGGCTGCAAGACCGGAGGACCTTATTAAGGCTCTGACAGAAACTCAGCCCGAAGTCGTGCATTTCGGTGGACATGGTGGCTACAGTGGAATCGCCTTGAAACGCAGCACCAATGTGTCAGCATCGGTGTCTGGAGAGGACCTTTCAAACGTTTTTCGTTTGTTTAATACACGAGTGGTTGTTTTGAATGCCTGTGAATCCATGTTGCAGGCAAACGCCATTCTTCCGCACGTTGATTGTGCAATCGGAATGAGATCAAGCATTCGCGACGATGCGGCACGTGATTTTGCTGCGGCATTCTACTTTGACTTAGGCTTCGGAGGCTCGGTCCAGCATGCTTTTGAATCAGCTAGACATGTCTTGAGGCTGAAGAAGAGCGGCCAAGAGAATGTGCCTGAGCTTCTGGTAAGACAAGGGGTCGATGCGGCAAGTTTGTTGCTCTGAAAGTGCGAAACTGAAGAGTTCGCTGTTGGTATGCTTGGCGCGATAGTCCTTAGGCGTGGGGTTGCCAAGCACATCTCCCACCTTGCTGTTCTGATCCTTGACGGTCCCAGCCACATTAGAGCATTTCTACATCATAGCAGGGTCATGGTTCGGCTGACATAGCTGCGGCGTCGGCAGGATTCTTCTTGGCCGCAGTGCCAACAAGCGCATGCGCACGATCTCGGCCAAACGTAGAACATGCAGGCGGTGTCTTACCAGTGCGTCGGTGGGCGGCTTCAACACCCCATTAGCCCGCCTAACCCAGAACATTGAGATTATCCCACCAACTGGACCGCGTTTCGCCTGTTGCCAGCCACAGTGGGCCGGCTGTTATGGCCCGGCTGCCCTCCCTGGCCTGCTAACTTCCGCCTAAATTTCCGCCGCCAACATCGCCAAGTCCAAAGGGGGCAAAGCCATGCGGGTTTGCATGCCAGTGGACCGCAACCTGCATGATGGTTTGGCGAAAGGAGAGAGAAGATGACAAACGCGAACGACGACATTGGCGAAGACCTGGACATCACGAAGGTCGAACGCCGGACGAGCTGCGGGGGCGCCTGGGTGCGCGGCACCATCGCCGGCCACAGGTTCGAGGCGCTGGTGTTCCCCGAACATGCCGAGAACCCCGAGTGGGAGATTGGCGACAGCCGCATCTCGAAACTTTGGGTCCAGTGCCTGGCTGACAAGAAGGTGGTCTTCAACTGGGACCGGGGCGCGGACGTTCCTGCCGCCGACAAGACCGTGCAGGCCATCGTGGACTTCCTCTGCGTCGGCATTGCCGACCTCGCCTACGCAGAATATCCGAAACGCGGGAAACGAAAGGAGAGCAGCCATG
>JBEKKG010000246.1:0-9102 GCA_050010835.1 Planctomycetota bacterium | reverse complement strand
AAGCGAAGGTGGATGAGTGGAGCGGTGTTAGTAGGATGAAGACCAAAAGTATGAAAAAGTTAGTATCTATCCTCTTCACAATCCTTTGTCTGAGTCCATTACACGCCCAAACTAATGGCGTAGCTTACTGCAACAGCGGGTTGCGGGTTGCGGGCGGAGTTGTGGTTGTAATCACTGTCAGTACCAACCCAATCCGGGGGACTTCGGTTGTCCTGCCCATTGGTGTCGAGATGTGCAGCGAAGTCACGAATAACCCGCTTTGGCATTTTGACTTCGGCGGCTTTGGAAGCAATGTAACAGTGCTCCCCCGATTGGATATGATGGCGTCATCAGGCTATATGTATGCTGGCCCTGACCACGATTCTTATGGCCACGATGTGGAAGCAGCGTTCCTGCTGCTCGAAGCCGGCGCGGCGCTGAAAGAAGGTGCAGACGCCAAGACCCAGGCCGTAGCACGCAGCTTGGTAGACCACGCCCTTGAACACGGCTGGGATGCCGAGTACGGCGGCTTCTATGACAAGGGCGGAGCCTCCACGCCTGCCTTCGGTCTCGACAAAGTCTGGTGGACCCAGGCCGAAGGGCTAAATGCGCTGTTGCTCATGCACGAGCAGTTCGGCCGCGCCACGCCGAAGTATTTCGAGGCATTTCTGAAGCAGTGGGAATTCATCTGGAAGTACCAGGCGGACCACAAGAACGGGGAATGGTATGACACCGTCAGCCGCGAAGGCAAGCCCGTCCCCGGCCAGGCGAAGGGGCAGATCTGGAAGGCGGCCTACCACAACGGCCGGGCGCTGGTGAATGTGACGGAAGCACTGCGGCGGCTGGGTGAAAAATGAAAGAAAATGGGTCTCTTGCAGAGAGTATTCCGGGGCGGTAGGCTTATAAGGGTGGTTCCTGGTCATACCCTTTGTTGACCTGTTGGCCTGTTCGTTTGTTGGCCTGTTGTTTTGTTGATTCATGGGGGGGCATCATGGTCAAGCCTTTGAAGATCGGCATCGTCGGCGCGGGCAGCATTGGGATTCGCGGCGCTATGGAACATCTCGTCCTGCCGGACGTGCAGGACCGTGTGGTCATGAGCGCTGTTTGCGACCCGGCGCCGGGGCGCGCGCAGGCCGCGGCGCAGAAATATCGCGTGCCGCAGCATTTTGAGGACTACGACGAACTGCTGGCCAAGGGCGACGTGGAAGCCGTGACGCTCGGCTCGCCCATCGGCGTGCACTTCGCGCAGGGCCTCAAGGCCATCCGGGCCGGCAAGCACGTCCACTTCAACAAGACCATGACCACCACCAGCGCCGAAGCGGACCAGTTGCTCGCCGAGGCGCAGGCGCACAAGGTCAGGCTCGTGGCCTGCCCAGGCGAAATGCTCCGCCCGCACAACCAGTACATCCGCCAGTTGATCGGCGACGGGGCGCTGGGGCAGTTGGCCTGGGCGATCATCGGCTGCGCCTTTGGCACTTATCACGAGAAGGAGAAGTGCCGCCAGGGCGAGGATGCGCTGAGCAACATCAACCCCGCGTGGTACTGGCAAAAGGCGGCCGGCGGCGGGCCGCTCTACGATATGACTGTCTACGGCCTGCACGCGCTCACGGGCATCCTTGGCCCGGCGAAGCGGGTCACGGCGTTTTCGGGCGTGGCGCTGAAGGAGCGCGAGTTCCGGGGGCGGAAGTTCGTGTCGGACTGCGACGACAACACGGTCATCTTGTTGGATTTCGGCGACAACTTGTTCGCCTTTGTGCACGGCACCTTTGCCGGCACTGTCACGCGCTTTGCCAACCCGAATTTCTACGGCCTGAAGGGCAGCATCGTGGGCCTGGATCTGAACGGCAAGCCGCTGGCCTATCCCGGCCGCGAAGAGGCCGACCAGGCCAAGCAGGGCGGCAACGTGCTGCTGCCGCACGTGCGGAACACTCCGCACCGCGAGCTGGAAGAAGCGCACGTTTTCGAGGACATCATGCAACTGGTGGACCTGGTGCGCGAGGGCACGCCTACCGCCTCGACGCCCGAACACGCGCGCCACGTGATTGAGATCATCGAAGCGGCCTACCGGGCGGCGGAAACGGGGCAGACGCAAAGTCTGCGGACCACGTTCGGGGGCTGACCTCGAACATCCACCACAGAGACACAGAGACGCAGAGAACGGCAGAATTGGGGCTTTTCCTTCCCCCGAAAAAATCCGTTCTCTGTGTCTCTGTGCCTCTGTGGTGAATAAGCCGTTTCACTTCAACAACTCCACGCACAACAACTCTCTGGCATCGCGCAGGAAGAGCTTGCCGTCCACGTATGCCGGATTGCACCAGGCCTGGCCGCAGACCTGCACGCGGCTGAGTTCCTTGTATTCTTGCGGATCAGCCGCGAAGAGAATCAGCAGGCCGCTGTCGGTGAGCAGGAGGATGTTCTGGCCCAGGACCAGGAATGCGGCGTGGGCCTTGTCGGGAGGGGAGACGATGCACCCCGTTTTCTCCCAGGCCCGCGAGCCTGTCTGCACGTCCACGCAGATTATGTTCTTCGCCGGCCCGAGGCCGTAGAGATACTTTCCCACGGCAACGGGACTCGAGAAGTTGATGGCCAGCGGCTTCTCCGTCCAGGCTGTCTCGGCCTTCAGTCCGCCGCCGTCCTTGACGATGCGTGTAGCGATGAGGCCGATCTGGTGCGAGGCCACCAGGACCAGGTCGTCCACGATCACGGCAGTGGCAATGTGCCGGCCGAAAGCAGTCTTCATGGGCGCTGAGCGCCACAGCAGCTTGCCATCCGTGGTGTCTACGCCGATGACGCCCTCGACCGTGAAAGCCACCGCTTGTTTCGTGCCGCAGAGCGTGGCCAGGACGGGCGGCCCGTAAGCCGTCTGGTCGTTCTGGGATTGCCAGAGCACGTCGCCCGTGGCTTTCTTCATGCAGACCAGACACGCGCCCTTCGTGCTGCCCACGCCCACGATGATGTTCTCGCCGTCTACCACCGGCGCGCCCGCATAGCCGTGGCGGCTGGCGCCCGTGGCGGCGCCTTTCTCACCGATGAAGATGGAGCCGAAGTCCGTGCAGAAATTCTTGCGCCAGACGACCTTGCCATCGTCAGCGTTCAGGCATTGGAACTCGCCCCTGCAGGACTGCGCGTAAACGCGGTTGCCGTCAGCCGTGGGTGTGCAGCGCGGGCCGGAGACGAAGTTGTCCTTGAAGCAGGCGTCCAGCCTGGCGTGCCAAAGCTCCTTGCCCGTGGCGGCCTCAGCCGCATGGACGGTTTCGTCGCCCTGCTGGTTGTCGAGGTAGAACACCTTGCCGCCGCAGACGACGGGGGAAGCGTAGCCGTCGCCAATCTTCACGCGCCAGAGGACCTTCGCTTCCGCGGGCAGCGCCGCCGGGACGGCCACGCCTGCGGGCACGTGCCCCGTCTGCGCGGGGCCGCGCCACTGGGGCCAGTCTGCGGACAAGACGAATGAAGAAGAGAAAATGAAGAATGAAGAAATGATGGCCTGGCGAGCGTGAAGTCTCATGGGGCTTTGTCTATCCTTGAATGCGCGGCGCACCAGCGCGGCGCTTGATAATTGAATACACCGGGAAAGGAACTCAGAGAATGGTAACCGTTCAGACTGGGCCGCAACCGTAACGGAGCTATTCCATCGGTCCCATACTTCCCCTACTTCCCATTCCTCCCATATAATGTAACAGCTTTTGCAGAGCAGGCTGGGCTATGCTAGATTCAATGCTTCAGGACTGGGGATGATTCCGAAATGGCAGAACGAGCAACCGGTGACATTCTGCGCAGCCGCTGGCCGGAGCGCATGGCGGAGCACGTCAACCTTTATCTGGGCAGCGGCCGTTTCGGCGCCTGCTTCGATGCCTGCGGGTTGATGCACAACGGCGCCCGCGGCCAGCCGCTGGAGAGCATCGCCCAGACGGTGCTCATGCACGCGGACCACTGGCACCGCGGCGCCTGGGGCCTGGATTACTGGCTGCCGCTGGGCCGCTTGATCTGGGCCGGCGCGCCGCCGGGGCCGCCCAAGAAATACCAGCAGGAGCTGCGGCTGGAGCACGGCTATCTGCTGACCGAGTGCAGTTGGCCCACTCTGTCGCTCACCCTCGTGGCCTACTTCCATCCCGCGCGGCGCGATCTGCTCGCGGTCCACGTCAGTTACAAAGGCTCCAACGCCTCGGCCATGCCGGACCTGCTGCTCGCCCCGGAGACGGACATCCACACGCACTACGGCCAGCACCTCGCGGCCACGGCTGAAACGCTGGAGCACGCTGAAGTCCCGGGCTGGTGGCTGGGCCGCATCCGAGCGGGCACGGCCGACAGTGTGCTGGCGTTGCGGGTGCTGAGCGCCCACGGCCGCGCGCAACTGAAGGCCGGCCACGCAGGCCCGCTGGTCCATTTTTCGGGCAAGCAAGGCCGGCACCTGCTGCTGATCGGCGCAGCCGGTTTCCCGCGGCGTGCGGAATTGTGCGCGGACCTTAACGCCGTCCAGGACGCTCAGGCGCTTATTGACGAAGCTTTCGCCGCGTGGCGCAAGCGCTGGGGCGAGGCCTGGGTGGACGTTCCCGTGCCGGAGTACCAGGCGCTCTGGGAGCGCTCGCATTATTACGTGCTGTCCAGCTACGCTCCCGACGCGCGTGCGCCCGCGGCGCCGATGGGCTGGTCCGGCAGCGGCTGGCCGTTCCACTTTCCGCAGGACGTGTCCTACATCCACCCGGCGTTGCTGCGGCTGGGGTACCTGGACATCGCGCGCGCCTGGGTGGATTTCTACCGCGGCCAACTGGAGGCGATGCAGGAATACACCCGGCGCATCTACAAGGCGCAGGGGAGCATGTGGGCCTGGGAGTTCCCGATAGGCCCGCATTCCGAACTGCTCAAGGAGGGCACGCCCAACTGGTTCCAGTTCGAAATCCACAACGCCGCCTACCCGGCGCGCATGGCCCGTGAAGCGGCGAAGTATCTGCGCGACCCGCAGTGGGCCGTGGCGGCTGCCTGGCCCATCGTGCGCGAAACGGCGCGCTTTTATGGCGCAATCCTCAAGCGCGAGAACGACGGCACATGGGGCATTCACGCCCAGCCTTCCATGGGCCAGGATGAAATGGGCGGCCAGGACGCCGCGAACTATCTGTGTGCGCTCTTCAGCGCGCGCTATGCGCTGCAAGAAGCTCTGGCTATGGCGGAGGAACTCAATCAGACAGAACCCGAACTGGCACACTGGCAGGGCATCCTGCGTGAGGGCCTGGCTTTCAACCGCCTGCTGGACAAGGCCCAGGGCATCTACGTGACGTGCGAAGGTCTGCTGGGCGCGAAACAGGTTGGCAAGCAGAAGCATCCAGTGCAGCTCAACCCGCTCATCTTCCTGCCGTTGTGGGGCGATCCTCCGGATCGCCCAGCGCCCGGCGGCTTAACAAGCCGCCCCACGGCCGGCGAACTCGCCGCCCCCACCAAGCAAGCCTACGCGTTGCGCGACGGCCTGTGCGCCGGTGTGCGCGACCACTTCTACCACGGCTGGACGCTGGCGGCCTATTGGCTGGCGGCGGCGCATTCACGGGACGCGGAGGGACTGCTGCACGAGCTGGGCCAGGCGCTGCCGGCGCGCTACGTGGACCAGGAGTTCATCCAGATTTACGAGACCTCAGGCAGCACGCACATGCCCTTCTACGTGACCAGCCACGGCCTGTACTTGCAGGCGCTGAACGACGCGCTGGTCAGCGACTACTGGGGCCAGACGGAGATTGGCGCCGCTTGCCCGCGGGCCTGGGAAGGAGCGAACTTCACGGCTTTGCGGACGGCGGACGGCCAGACGCTCAGCGGGGAATTGGAGGGGGGACAGTGGGAGTTGGAGAAGTAAGGATTGCAAATTGAAAATTGCAAATTAAAAATTAGTAACCGTTCAGTCCGAGCCGCGACCGTAGTGCCTGTGCCGCAATCCTCCTGGATTGCGGCCGGGGGAAGGGAGCGTCTGCATCGCTCCCATTCTTCCCATGTGTCCCATAGCACCTGATGGGGCGTTCCCCGTGGCCGGTTGCCGGCGGAACTGGCTCACCGCCTTTTGCTTCCTGCCCTCCGCGCTCTTTTTTCTTTTTCCTTCCGCTTGGCCATCACCTTGCCGACGATCTTCCCCACTACCGAGTCATCCTGGTGCGCCGCCAGATACTTGGAGGGCACTTGGGCAAGGATGGTCTTCAGGCGCGCGCGCTGCTGCTTGAGTTCCAATTCAGCGCGGCGGCGGTCGGTGATGTCGCGCGCGATGCCCACTGTGCCGAGCACCTTGCCGTCCTTGCCGAGGATGGGGCTTTTGGTGGTGACGATCCAGGACGGCGGCTTGCCTTTCAGTTCGTGCCGTTCCTCGACGGTCAACATGGTCTTCTCGCGCACCACCCGCGCGTCGTCGGCCTGGTACTTGCGCGCGATATCCGGTGGGGAGTAGTCGAAGTCGCACTTGCCGCGCATTTCGTCGAGGGTCTTGCCCACCGCCTTCTGGAAAGCGGCGTTGACCGCGATGTAGCGTGAGTGCGTGTCCTTGAACCAAACCAGGTCGGGGATGTTGCCGATGAGCGCGTCCCGCTCCGCCTGCCGGGCGCGCAGGTCCTCCTCCATGCGCCGCTGCTCGGTGATGTCCCGGTCAATGCCCAGGAGATATACCTCGCTGCCCACCTGCATCGGCACGGCGCGCCATTCAAAAGCGTTCTCCTTGCCGTCAGGGCGGACCCAGCTTGCCAGGCCGCGGGCGGGCTGGAGGTCGCGCAAGCGCCGCTCGATTGCAGCGTCCTCCGCGGGGGTGAGCAGCGAACGGAGGTGCGGCGTGATGTCGTCCTGCGCCAGGAGTTCGGCCTCCGTGAAGCCGGTCATTTCCACATAGCGCGCGTTGCAGGCGAGGAGCCTCTTTTTGCTGAAGTCGTGCGAGGCCGCGCGCACGCTGATCCCGTCGGGGGCGTTCTCGAAAACCAGGCGCGCCAATGAGGGGCTCTTAAGCAGGTTGTCGCTGGAACGGGTGTCAAGGACCAGGGGCCTGAAGCGCAGCAGCAGATAGGACTTGTCCTGCACGGTGTAGGCTGTGCCGCGGACGCTGAAGTACAATTCGTGGCCGTGAGGGCTCTTGAGCGCCGCGTCGCGCGGACGGGAGGCCACTTCCACGGCGAAACCGCGGAAGGCAGCTTCGTCAGCCGCGAGAGGCTGCAGGGCCGCAACCGCATGGAAAAGGCTGCCGTTCCATCGCCCGTGCGGCACGCCAAACTGCCGCTCCAGCGCCGGATTGGCGGCGACGATCAACGCCGCGGCAGGCACCACCAAAAGCATGCCATCGGAGCTGGCATCGAATACCGGGTTGAAATGCGCCCATGAAGGGTCCGCTTGGTCTATGCTCATCCCTTGGCCTCCTTAACTCCCCTGCCTATATATACACGCGGGCGCCTTGGAGTGCGGTGACTTGTCGCCGCTTTCAAAGCGGGGCCAAGGCCCCGCACTCCAAAGCCAAGAACGGTGTATTCAACCCGGACTGCTTTTTGGAGGTAACATGAGCATGAGCTGGAGCTTGCTGCTGTTGGTTCTTATCTTCGCCGTGCAGGCCGTTGCCGCGCGAGCCGCGGCCTTGCAGGCGGCGCCTTTTACGGACGTCAAAGTTGAGGACGCCTTCTGGGCGCCGCGCATCAAGATCAACCGCGAGAAAGTCCTGCCGCACAACTTCAAGTTCTGCGAACAGACCGGGCGCATCAGCAACTTCGCCAAGGCCGGCGGCCTGCAGCAGGGCGGTTTCGAAGGCATTTTCTTCAACGATTCGGACGTGTACAAGGTGCTCGAAGGCGCAGCCTATTCTCTCGCCCACCAGCGCGACCCGGAATTGGAAAAGACCTGCGATGAGGTCATCGCCAAAATCGCCGCGGCCCAGCAGCCCGACGGCTATCTGTATACCTACTACACACTCAGAAAAGAACTGAACCTGCGCTGGACCAAAGAGAAGGACATGCACGAAACGTACTGCGCCGGGCATCTCTTCGAGGCCGCAGTGCCATATTTCCAGGCGACGGGCAAGCGCGCACTCCTGGACGTGGCTCTCAAGTTAGCGGACAACATAGATTCCGTGTACGGGCCGGACAAGAAACACGATTCGCCCGGCCATGAGGAGATTGAGTTGGGCCTGGTCAAGCTGTACCGCCAGACGGGCCAGGAAAAGTACCTCAAGCTGGCGCAGTTCTTCGTGGAGGAGCGCGGCCAGTCCAAGACCCACAAGCTGTATGGCGATTACTGCCAGGACCACAAGCCGGTGCGCGAGCAGCGTGAGATCGTCGGACATGCCGTGCGGGCCATGTACTTCTACTGCGCGGTGACGGATCTCGCCGCCGCTCTGGGCGACCAGGGCTACATTGATACCGCCGATGCCATCTGGAAGGACGTGACGGAACGCAAGATGTACGTCACCGGCGGCATCGGTCCGTCCGCGCACAACGAAGGCTTCACCGTGCCCTACGACCTGCCCAACGACACGGCCTATTGCGAGACCTGTGCGGCCATCGGCATGGCGCTCTGGAACCACCGCATGAACCTGCTCCACGCCGACGGCAAATACGCCGACATCGTGGAGAAGGAACTCTATAACGGGCTGCTCAGCGGGGTGTCGCTTGACGGCGAGAAGTTCTTCTATGTCAACCCGCTGGCCAGCCGCGGCAACCATCACCGGCAGCCCTGGTTCGGCTGCGCCTGCTGCCCGACCAATGTGGTACGCTTCCTGCCGACCGTGGGCGCGTATGTGTACGCGAGCGGCGCGCAGAGCGTCTACGTCAACCAGTACCTCGCGGGCAGCGGGAAACTCAAGCTGGGCGGCGGCGCCGTGACCATGAAACAGGAGACGCGCTATCCGTGGGACGGCACCGTGAAGATCGTTGTCGAGCCGCAGCCGAGCGCGGAGTTCGAGGTGCGGCTGCGCATCCCTGGCTGGTGCCAGGGAGCGGCAGTCAAGCTGAACGGTGCGCCTGTCCAGCCCCTGCCGCAAGAGCAGGGCTACGCGCGCCTCAACCGCGAATGGAAGAGCGGCGACACGCTTGAGCTGAACCTGCCCATGCCCGTGCAACGCGTCTATGCCGACCCCAACGTCAAGGCCGACGTGGGCCGCGTGGCGTTGCAGCGCGGGCCGGTAGTCTA
>JBEKKG010000245.1:0-9120 GCA_050010835.1 Planctomycetota bacterium | reverse complement strand
GCCAGAACCCCGCGCCCGCCCCTCCCCGCAGACGCCCGGCCAAGAGCAGCAAGCGGAGCCATCTGCGGCGCCGTGGCCGCTCATAACGGACGTGGCGGTGATTCTCGCCCATGCGCAACCCCGCCCAAAGGTGATCGTGGAAAACCTGATCTATGCCGGCTCAAAGGTCAGCTTTTCGGGACCGTCCAAGGCCAGAAAGACGTTTTTTCAACTGCACTTCTGTCTCTGCGTTGCGCTGGGCAGAGAATGGTACGGCCTGGCAACCACGCAGGGCCGGGTCCTCTACGTCAACCTAGAGCTGCACCCCTTCAGCTTCCAGGACCGGGTGCAAGCCATTCTCAAGAGGCTGGATGCGACACTGCCCGAAGGCGTCTTGGACGTATGGCACTTGCGCGGCCTTGGTGTCACTATCGAGCGGCTGCAATCAGAACTTGCGCGCCGGGTGCAGCAAGACTCCTACTCCTTGCTTTGCTTCGACCCTCTCTACAAGTGCCTTGGCGCCCGCAGCGAGAACAGCGCAGCGGAAATGGGCGACCTCTTGATCCGGCTGGAGGGAATCGGCCACAGCGCCGGCGCCGCAACACTCGTAAGCCACCACTACAGCAAGGGCCTCGCCAGTGGAAAGGAAGCTATAGACCGAAGCTCCGGCTCTGGCGTAGTAGGCAGAGACGGCGACGCGATCTTGATGTTGACCCCGCACGAAGCCGACGACTGCTTTACCCTGGAAGCTATCGTCCGGGACTTCCCGCCGCTCGCGCCCTTCGTGCTCAGGTGGAACTATCCTTGTTTTGAACCTGACCAGCGCTTGGATCCCAAGAACCTCAAGAAGCAAGTCAGCAGTCAACCCCGCGTGACTCAGGAGGACGTGCTTGCCGTTGTCACGTCCACACCGGCGACCCGTGAGAACATTGTCCAGGCCCTGATGAAGCGCACAGGCCGCGGGGAAAATGCTTGCCGCGCCGCATTCACCCAGGCTGAAACTGCAAATCTTCTGCAAGTTGAAAAGCTGCCGAGGAAGGGAAATCGGCCCATTCTGAGGTACTTCAAATGAACGGTTGTCACGGTTGTCACAGGCGGTTGTCACGGCCCCGTGATAACGGGGAGGTAGTCACACACGCGGCTATAAAGCGCCGCGTGAGTGACGACCACCCTCCCATAACCGCGTGGTTGTCACAGCAAGCCCGTGGAGACTTGAGCCGATGACTGACGCGAGCACCTGCGCGGCCCGAAGGTCAACGTGGAGGTCCAATGAGTGAGAGCAACAAGCGCTTCCAAGACGACTTCAGGCGATTCAAGCAAGTCGCTGTGCAGATTAGCACCCGAAACCTTGGTCCCGCGGGCGCCGTAGATCAGCTAATCGAAGCCGGCCTGGAGATGGGCATTTGTCGCGAGGTCGTCCGCATGGTTGTCAAGTACGGCCGCGGCTACGACCAGAGCCTCGAAGAGGCACAGGCCGAGGTTGACTTGGCATACGCTCAGGCGGGCGCCACACCACCGCCGCCACGTCCGAAGTCGGCAGACGAACTCCAAGCCGCCGTCCTGACGGCAATGGAAGCCGGCCGCCCCTACACCCGCCATGAAGTGCGCCTGCTCGTCCAGCAGTCTACGGGCACGACTCGCCAGACCCTCTACAAGCGAGACAGCCGCTACTTCGCCCTCTGGCAGCGAGTCCTTTCCGTGTGCGCCGATCCGAAGCGTCCCGGGGCCTATACCAAGCCTGCCACGCAACTGTCGCCAGACGAGGGCGACAAAGTAGCGGGCGACAGAGAGGGAGCGTAACTCCAATGGAAATCGAAAGAGTGATGTCCTGGACTCCCAAGCGCAATGTTCCGGGGGTGCCAAGAACTTGGCACTTGTTCGGGCCTGTTGTTCGGCGCCGTGGTTCTTTGTTCGTGGGGCTGGACGTGCCGTGTCTGGACGTGCGCACGGCGTGCTGCATGGGGTAACGCTCCGTAACGTGGCGTTCGCGTGACGGAGCGTGACGTTTCGGAGGGATGAAAAGTGAATGAGACAGCAAGCACCACCACCGCGCCCGCCTTCTGTGTCGAACGCTTCCGGCGCCGCGGCTGGCACCAAGTGAGCGGGCCGTTGCCGCGCAAAGAAGCCGAGGCCGAGGCCCGCGAGTTGAAGCTCCGCCCGGAAATGAGCA
Source organism: Planctomycetota bacterium (assembly GCA_050010835.1). GTDB lineage: Bacteria > Planctomycetota > SZUA-567 > H5-PLA8 > H5-PLA8 > JAPLOD01. The sequence goes on along the minus strand of JBEKKG010000245.1, from coordinate 6,971 downwards.
GCTTTCACGTCCGAATCGTCCCGGCCGCTGACCCAGGAGGAAAGGGCCATGCAGAAGAATGAAGGCACCCCGGCAGGCAGCACGGCGCCGCCCGAAAGGCGCTTCGGCTTGCTCATTCGAGACTCGCAGGGTCGTCCAATCGCTTCAAGGGCCTGCCGAGACAGAGCCTCTGCCGAGCGTCTCGCGTATCTGTGGCCGCTGTTGTCCGCCGGCGAAAGCGCAGAGCTTCTTGAAGTGCCGGGGAAGCCAGTAGGAGAACATGCGGCATGAAGCACGCCCTTTTCACCGCCAGAATCGTCCGCGCCAAGCGCCCGCGGTTTTCATCGTCCGAGCCGCAGCGAGAGGCCGTCACCGCGCCGGCGCCCGAGAGCTTGACCCGTTTCGCGTTGATCCTTCGAGACCGCGACGGCAAAGGCGAGTTGCTTGGCCAGCTTCACGCGACAGAGCGCGAGGCCGTTGAAGCGGCTCGCTTCTGGCAAGTTCAGCGGCACCAGCACGCGCTCGGGCTTGCCCGCTGCACTGGCGAAGTAGTCAGGTTTGAAATTGCGACACATGGGACGCCCGTTAGTGAAGGCAGCAAGACACGAGCCAAAGGGAAAGGAAAAAACGACCATGCTGGAACGAGATGAGACGCCCGCCGCGGCGCCTGTCCAGGCCGCGCCGCCACTCAGTGAAGTGGCACCGCCCGCCCTTGTGGTTAGTTTGGCGAAGGCCGCGAAGATGCTTGGCACCTGCAAGCGCACACTCGAAAGGGAACGCGACCGCGGCCAGTTGCGCTGCTTGCGAATCGGCCGCCACTGGAAGGTGCGCGTGGGCGCACTTCACGACTACATCCGGCGAAAAGAACTGGAATTCTCAAAATGATTGTTGACAGACACAATTTAAGGGGGTATGATTCAGATATGGGAAAAGCGGGAAGGCCGTCACTGCACGCCAAAGACCGAAGGAGCCGCAAGCTCTTTGTGCGCGCTACTCCTGCCGAGCACCGCAGACTGCAAGCCGAGGCGCGGGCCGCTGGTGTCACGCTGTCCGCATGGATGCGCACTAAACTACTGAGGGGGCAGCCATGAAGATCAGCAAGATCAAAAGCAAGAAGGGATTTCGCGGCTGGAAGTACCGCTTCACCAGCCCGGTTACACACCGCCCCACGGAACGGCGTTTTTACGTAACGGAACCCGCCGTCGCGCAGGAGATGTTCAAAAAACTGTGGAATAGCCTGCAACGTGAGGCCGCGGGCCTTTGCGGCGATGATGCCTGGAAGCTGCCGTATGCGGACCTCGTTTCGCAGTTCTTGAAGGAAGCCCCGATCACCAGCCCCAAGCGCAAAGCGGACTTGCGCCGCGAGCTTGAGCGCAACCCGCTTGGCATTGAGACTGCTCAGGATTTTAACGACCCCGGCAGGTTGACCAGCAAGTGCGTGCGGATTCTGGAGGCCAAGACCTGCACCGCCGCTTTTCTCAAAGGCCACGTGCAGCGGCCCCTCAAGCAGTTGAGCCGCTGGTGCTTCGATGCCGGCATTCTCCCGACAAACCCCCTAGCCCGCTGGCGCAAGTTGCCCTTCAAGCACGAAGCCCGTAAGCGCCGCGCCTACGCCGCTGGAGAGGTGCAGAGCATCCTTGCCGCCTGCCGCGAACTTGATGCGAATTTCGGGCGCAAGTATCCGCTGGAAATCGTCCTGCGTACGCTCGTCACTTGCGGAAACAGGCCTGGCGTGATGCTTCGCGCGCGGATTGCGGATCTGGAAGCCGACCGCCTGCGGTTGCCGCCCGGTGACGGCAGGAAGCGCAATGGGGTGGGCACGCTACCGCCGGAACTGGTGCAGGAGCTTCGCGTCTACACCCGCAACCGTTCAGTAGATGCCCCGCTGTTTGTGAGTGCGGACGGCGCCGCGGTTGACGGCGCCAATCTGTGCAAGCGAGACTTCCGGCTTGCGGTGACGCTGGCAGTAGTCAAGGGCGCATGGCCCAACGGCGACCCGGCTGCACAGTATGCCGATCCGCTGGAAGTGGCCGCCGTCATTGCGCACGGCACGCCCCACAAGTTTGACGGCGGGAAGCCGACCGACCCGGCCAAGATTGACCTGCGGGCCAAGAAGCAGGCGGCGATTGACGGGCTCGTGGTCAAGCTGGCGCCGCTGGTCAAGAGCAAGCTGGACGGCCGGGACCTCTACGCCTTCACGCGCAAGACGCATATCACGCTGGCGCGGGCCAACGGTGTGCACCCCGACGCGGTGAACGCGCAGACGGGCCACAGCGATGGAAGCCTGGAAGAGAAATTCTACCTGGACGGCGACCAGTTGAACCCGGCTGCATCGTCCCGCATGGTGTACGGCCTGATTTGCCCGGCGCGAGCCGAAGAGGCGTCCAACATCTTGCGCATGGCCGCGGGCGCCGAGGGCATGAGTTTCCGAAATTCTGAATTCAGAACCGAAGTTGGCGAACCGAACCAGCCCAACGGCGAACCGGAGGCCCGCGAAACGGCCACGCAAGTATCTTGCGCCACAAGCACTTCCAGAAAAGCCATCTCTGGGATTCGGACCCAGGACCTGTGCTTTACGAAAGCACTGCTCTACCACTGAGCTAAGATGGCAAAGGACGCGACATGACCTTTACAAGCACCGCCGCAACACACTTGGTCACTATAGCCGACGAACCTGTCCACTGTCAAGCGCAGCGCATGAATCTCCGCATGGCGACCCACCACTTGAGCCAGCCAAGCAGCATGAGCAGGCTACCCGCAGCCGGTCTGGGCAGTTTCAGTCCACTGCGGGCTTGTTGCCTGATCTGGCCTTCCGCTTGGGCCTTTGTATACGAGTTCTGGAAGGGGCGCTTGGGCGATGAGGGTAGTGGCGGCACCGGTCTTGAACAGCCGAGACCGGTGACACCCGCCAACAGGCTTCCGCCAAGAAAATTTCGTGTGCGTCCCTGGAACCGCCAGGGCACACCCGAGCACGCGCCCGCGACCGACTTTTGGGGACGCCCGGCGGCGAAGGACAGGCCGCCGGACCTTGGCGCATTCTGGTTCGTGCCGGTCTTGGCGACGGAACAGGCGCGGGCTGGCTGGCATCACAACTGGGCCTACCGCTTCGCCCCCGATGCCGGCCAGGACATGCCCGATCTGTGGGCGTTGCCAGCGGGGAAGCAATGAGAGCCGTCAGCCCGGACGGAATCCGCATGAGGAGCATGGCAGGCTGCGGCTCCGGGAACCAGGGGACGGGGGCGATGGCGGCGCGGTACTCCGAGAACTGGAAGGAGCATGCCGCCCATTCTGAGCCCTACGCCGGGCGGCTGAACGAAGCCGGGAAGTCCGGCGACAGGCTGTATGGACGCCGCCCAAACGCTTCTCGGATGTTTTTTCGCTGTTCCCGCTCCATAGTCTTGGCAGGCTGCATTCCGCGCGAAGAGTTCGAGTTGCTCGGGCGGGGGTTGCAGTTTCCTCTTTCAACTGGCTTTTGTGGCGACGCCCTGCTAGACAAGGTGGTCCGACTCCTGGAGAAAGGAAGTAACATGCACAGCACTGACGTGCCCCTCATCCCACGCAAAGTCCTATTTGGCAACCCGGACCGCGCTGCGGTGCAAATCAGCCCGGATGGCGCCCGGTTGGCTTGGCTCGCCCCCCTGGACGGCGTGCTCAATGTCTGGGTAGCCCCGCGCGACGACCTCGCCGCCGCCCGCGCCGTCACCCACGACACCGGTCGCGGCATCCGCTTCTACCTGTGGGCCTACACCAACGCTCATATCCTCTATATTCAGGACAAGAACGGCGATGAGAACTGGCGGCTTTACGCTGTGGACCTGCAAACTAATGACGCGCGGGATCTAACTCCTTTTGAGGGCGTGCAGGCCCGGCTGAGCCAGGTCAGCCACAAGTTCCCCCAGGAGGTCCTTGTCGCACTGAACAACCGCAAACCCGCGTGGCACGACATCTACCGCATCAACATCCTGACCGGAGAGAGAAGCTTGCTCCTGCAACACGAGCGCTTCATGGGTGTGAGCGCGGATGACGACTACCGCCTGCGCCATGCGTCCAAAATGAGGCGCGACGGCGGGACGGACGTCTACCAGCTTGCAGGCAACGAGTGGCAGCTTTGGGATGCGGTCCCCGCCGAGGACGTGCTGACTACCTATGAGGTCGGCTTCAACAAGGACAACCGGCTGGTCTATATGAAGGACAGCCGTGGACGCGACACTGCGGCCCTGGTGGAGATCAACGCCGAGACAAAAGAGAAACGCCTGCTGGCCGCCGACACCAAGGCCGACGCCGCCGACGTGGTACGCCACCCTACCCTGAAGCATGTTCAAGCCGTCTCGTTCGTTTACGACCGCAAGCGCTGGCAAGTCCTGGACCCCACCATCCAACCACATCTGGATTGCTTGCGCCGGGTGGCGGAAGGCGAGTTGGAAATCGTCAGCCGCTCGCTTGAGGACCGCTTCTGGATAGTGCTTTACGTGGTGGACGATGGCCCCGTCCGCTACTACCTCTACGATTGTGAGAAGAGCGCCGCCCGCTTCCTCTTCACCAACCGGGCCGCCCTGGCAGGCCAGCCGCTCGTCAAGATGCACAGCGCAGTTGTCAAGTCCCGCGACGGCCTCAACCTGGTGGTTTACTATTCCCTCCCCGCGGGCAGCGACAGCAACGGCGACGGCCTGCCCGACCAGCCTGTGCCGCTGGTCTTCACGCCGCACGGCGGCCCGTGGGGGCGCGATTTTTGGGGCTACCATCCCTGGCACCAGTGGCTGGCCAATCGCGGCTACGCCGTCATGAACGTCAACTTCCGCTCGTCCACCGGTTTCGGCAAGTCCTTCACCAACGCCGGCGACCTGGAATGGGGCGGCAAGATCATGGACGACCAGCAGGACGCCGTGAAGTGGGCGATTTCCCAGGGGATTGCCGCTCCGGGGAAAGTGGCTGTGATGGGGGGGAGCTTCGGGGGTTACTCGACCCTGGCGGGAGTGACGTTCTTCCCGAAGGTATTCGCCTGTGGCGTGGACCTCGTCGGCCCTTCGAGCCTAATCACCCTGCTGGAATCCATGCCCCCATACTGGAAGCCCATGCTGGAGTTGTTCGCTACCCGCGTGGGCGACCACCGCACCAAGAAGGGCCGCGCGCTTCTGAAGAAGCACTCGCCGCTGACCAAGGCCAGCCGCATCTCCTGCCCGTTGCTCATTGGCCAGGGGGCCAACGACCCGCGCGTGAAGCAGGCGGAATCCGACCAGATAGTGGCCGCCCTGCAAGCCAAGAAGATCCCCGTCGCCTACGTGCTCTACCCCGACGAGGGTCATGGCTTCGCGCGTCCCGAGAATAACCTTTCGTTCTACGCCATCGCCGAGGCCTTCCTGGCCAGGTGTCTGGGTGGACGCCACGAGCCCATCGGCAGTGATTTTGCGGGCTCAAGCCTTACTGTTCCCACCGGAGCGGAGGAAGTTCCCGGCCTGGTCGAAGCATTGGCCGAGAAGCCGCCAGAGCAGAAGCAATGAACTGCGGTCTTTATTGGCCCCGTCGTCATCCCATGCAAGAACGGACTGCCTGATGACCGCCGCCATGACGTATTCGCTCAGCATCCCCAACGGAATGCCCTACTCGCTGAAGTTGACGGCCCTCAGTCATGGCTGGATCAACCTCGACCCGTTCGCCTGGGACGACGAAGCGGAGACGGTCTCAACCCGCGTCCTCCTGCCCTCTGGGAAGACGGCGACCATCACGGTCCGGCAGCAGGATTCCCGGCGCCTGGTCGTGAGGGCGGGCCCGTCCGGCGCCCTTGCGAAAGGCGACAAGTCCTTTATCGCGGGCAGCGCCCGCAGGATCCTTGCTCTCGACCAGGATCTGTCCGAGGCATACGGGCTTGCCCTGGAACTCGACAAGTCGGTTGCCCGCCTGCTTGAGCGCGGCGGCGGCCGGCTCCTCAAGGCGCCGACGCTCTGGGAGGACGCGGTCAAGACGCTGTTCACGACGAACGCCTCATGGGGCTTCTCCCAGAGCATGGTGCGGAACCTGATCGCGGAGTTCGGCACTGGCGGCGCCTTCCCGCCGCCCACTAGCCTGGCGGGCGTCCCCGAATCCGTGCTGCGGAAGCGGTGCCGTATCGGCTACAGGGCGAGATACCTGGCCGGCATCACTGAGAGCTGGCTCTCCTCCCCGGACCCCGATTCGCTGGCGTCCGGCAGGCTGCCGGGCCTGGGGCCATACGGCTCGGCGCACCTGCGGGCGCTCGCCGGCGACTACTCGCAGATTCCCATCGACTCGGAAGTCCGGCAATACTGCCGCGATAGGCTGGGTTGCAAGTCCGACGAGCAGATCGTCCGGAAGTTCTGCCATTGGGGGCAGTTCGCGTTCCTCGGCTACAAGTTCGCCCGGCAGGCGAGACGGGCCAACTGGATAGGCTGAAGTTCAGACGGGAAAGGGCGGATCAAGGTTGGCCGAGCCTGGCAGTCAGCCCGCCGTCTGGGTATTCCCACGCCGGGAGGGGACGACGTTGTAACGCGGCTCCAGGGGCGGGAGTTCAAGCAACTGGAACATGTCCGCCATGTCCTCGGATGAGGCGCGCAAGGTCAGGTGACCGCACATGGACTAATCATAGGACGCAGGCAGCGCGAAGCGCAAGGCGGCGCGGTTCCCGCCCCCGGCTGGGCAAGACAGCCCTCTCTCTTGCGACCCCATGCCAATCCCTACCGCCACAGGCGCGCCCAGAAACGTTGCCACCAACTCTCGCGGCGTGCGCGCCGAGAAGCAAAAGGAATTGCCGCTCGTAGAGCGCGCCCATCCCGACCTGGGGCGCTTGAGCGTCTTCGGGAACGATGTCCTCCCAAAGGGACGCATCGGTCAGGAGGAGGGCGTGCAGGAACCGAACGCGGCGCAGTTCCGCGGGGGTCTGTTCGCCCGTGCGCCCCATCTTGGACGACAAGGCGGTTTCCTCGCTCTTCAGATCCTCGAATTCGAGCCGGCGCAGGAATGCGCGCTTGCCGTCCGCGCAG
>JBEKKG010000244.1:0-9172 GCA_050010835.1 Planctomycetota bacterium | reverse complement strand
TCCTTGACTGAAGCAGCTTGAAGAATCTTTGCGCCGTGCAAAGAAATGAATGGTTAGCAGTGCAGAGGACCGCAGAGGGGGGTGTAGGAGAGGATTTGCAGTGGTTTCCAATGTTTTTTCCTCTGCGCACTCTGTGTCCTCCGTGTTGAATGAGTGGTGAGAAATGCGGGCTAGTGCAACATGGTTACGAACTCGAAAGGCTTGCCCATGATCCTCAGCACACCGCACGCGCTCCTCCTCGCCGCCACAGCGGCATGCTGCTCGGTTCACTCAGGAGAAACGAAATCCGTGGACTACCCCGCACAGATCCTCGCCGGCGGCGGCCTGAAGCTCACCGTCTACCTCCCCGACGCGCAGAAGGGCTACTACCGCGGCCCGCGTTTCGACTGGTCGGGCATGGTCGCGCGCGCCGAGTACAAAGGCCACACCTTCTTCGCCGACTGGCGCACGCCGCACAACCCGGCCAATTGGGAGCACGGCATCGGCCCGGCCGAGGAGTTCAGCATGGAAGATCCGCCCGGCTACAAGGAGGCCAAGGCCGGCGAGACCTACATGAAGATCGGCGTCGGCCTGCTCAAGAAGGAGTCCGCCGCCGCTTATGCCTTCTACAAGGCCAATCCCATCGTCAAGCCGGGCGAGTGGAACGTGACCAGCGGCGCAGACTGGATGGAATTCCAGCAGGAGCTGGCCGGGAGCGAGCACGCCTACAGGTACGCCAAGCGCATCGCCATCGAAAAAGGCGGCGCCTTCACCATCGCGCACACGCTGAAGAACACCGGCGGCAAGCCGCTTGCCACCACCCACTACTGCCACAACTTCATCGTGATTGACGATGAACCGGTCGGGCCGGATTACAGGCTGGCCTTCGCCTTCGATTGCGCTATTGCGCAGAAGGCCGGCACAGTCCAGGTTGAGGCGCAGGACAAGCGCTTCTCGTTCCTGCAGCCCATGCCCGACAAAGCTACGCTCTGGGTGCTGCTGAAAGGCGCCGGAAACACCAACGCAGACAACCGGATCACAGTTGAGAACACCAAAGCCGGCGCGGGCTTGCGGATCGTCGGCGACCAGACCGGCATCAAGTACGTCGTCTACGCCGAGAAGACCGCCGTGTGCCCGGAAGTGTTCGTCCGCATCGAACTCAACCCTGGGGACGAGGCAACCTGGACGAACAGGTATGAGCTCTTCCTGAGCGCCGGCGAGAAGTAAGCGCGGCGCGGCTTGAGGCCCGTCGAAAGGAACTGCCGTGTGCTTGACAACGCACCCCGATACGGCTAACAAGAGAAGGCCAGTCCGGTGCTTGGCCCCCAGACTGAGTGGGCGCCGGCGCCGGCCGCCAAACCAGTGCGGGTGTAGCACAGTGGCAGTGCGCCAGCCTTCCAAGCTGGCCTTGCCGGTTCACTATCTGCTTGCGCCTTCTGGACTTGCGCGTTTTGCCCCTCCCGTTCTTGCACTAACCTTGTACTGCCAGCTTCAAGATTAGGGTTTCTTTCGGTGTCAATCGGCGCGTTGTCCGTTCCGGTTCTCAGGCTTGCGGCCTGGACGCTTTCAGGCTGGAAGGGCCTTGGCAGCAAAGCCGGCATACCTTCCGCAGCGGCCTTCATCCGGCCCTTGTCGCGGTGAATGTAAACGCCGAAGGTCAGGGCGGCGCTCTTGTGGCGCATAAGGGCCTGGACGGTCTTGGGGTCAACGTCCGGGCGCTTGCCCAGCCAAGTCCCGTAGGTATGGCGCAGGGCGTGGTTGTCCAGCACGCGGCCCGCGGCGTCCCGCTTGCCAATGCCAGCGGCCTCAAGATCATCGTCCAGGGTGCGCACAAACGAGTCTGGTATGTCCACAACGGCCGCGGCTTCATCCGGGCGGGTTTCCGACTTCCACAGCGCCAGGGCTTGAACCGTATCGGGCGGCAAGGGGATCTCCTTGTCTTCAACGCGGCCGGTCAGCTTGTCGCCCTTGTCGCCACGAATGAACAGCAGCCCCGCTTCCAGGTCAAGATCGCACCAGCGCAACTCCTGGACTTCGTGCAGCCGCAAGCCGGCGGTCAGCATCAGGCGGAATGCCAGGGCATTGCGGCGGCCTTGCCGGGCGCAATCGGCCTGCACCTGCAGCGGCAGCATTGCGCCTTTGTAGGCTCTGGCCATGCGGCGGCGCGGCCCGTCCAGGGCGGCGGAAAGCAACCGGGCGCCTTCGTCTTCGGACAACGGGCGGCGGTTCCTGACCTTCTCCGCTTCGGAGCGTTTGGACACGGCTTCCAGCGGATTGTAGGGCAGCTTGCGGCGCTTGACGGCCCAGGTGAGCATACCCTTGGCCGCTTGCAGGTAGGTGTTGACCGTCCGGGCGCTCAGTTCACCTTCCAGGCTGGAAAGATATGCTTCCACGCGCTCGGGGGTCAAGTCCTTGACGGCGACGGCCCGTGTCCCGGTCAAGAGCGCATTCAGGCGGGAACGCAACCCGGACAGGTGCTCTTCACAGACATGCGGTGCTTGCGCGTCCAGGTATGCTTTCGCCAGATCGCCGGCCGGCAGCATGGCGGCGGATTGCACAGGCAGCCCGTTGCGCTCGGCTATGGCGTCCTTCACCGCCACGGCCAGCGCGTCTTCCGCTTCTTGTTTCCTGTCACTGACAGCGCGGCGGCGCTTGACGCCTTGCCCGTCCCGATACTGAATCCACCAAGTTGTGCTCTGGCGCCTTGCCCGCGTGCCGTCCGGCAGCTTGACCGTGTACGAAGGCTGAAAGACGCAACCTCTGGCCATGTCACTTCCCCCTCTGCTTGGCCTTGCGGCACAATTCCAGTTTCAACAATTCGCAAATGGCTTCTGCTGATTCCAGCGTCAAGCCTCGTTCCCCGGACATGAAGCGGCTTAGCGCTGATTGTTCAATGCCAGTCCGCTTCGAGATCACGTAGCGCGAAAGTCGGCTCTGGCGTATCGCCTTCTTCAACTGCTGTGTAAGACTCATGCTGGTATTCTACCCCCTGCTTGCCCGATGTCAAGCACTTTTTCTCTTCTTTCTTTCGGATTCCTGCCAAGTGCGAAAGACAGCGGCAGGCGGGCAGCCGGAAGCGACCCATTCCTGCACGGCGGCTGGCAGAAAGCGGGCGGTCCCTTCTCCGTGGCTTCCGCGGCCCCCCGGAATCCGCAAGAATGGTATGCTCCCGGCCTTGGCGGGGTCCTGGGTCAAGGCGTCGTAAACCCACCGCTCTGACCGTTGCAGGTAGGCTGCCACGTCCCGGACACTCCACAGCGGCGCAAAGCCGCCCGGCAGCGTTGCAGGCTGGACAGGCGCGGGATTGTCCAGGGCGGTCGGCGGCGCTTGTGGCGATTCCGCGACGGGCGGGACCTGGACGTCCGGACCATGGACTTCCTGTCCGGGCGGGATCGGCGCGGCGGTGCTGGCTTCATCTTTCATCGGCTGTTTCTCCTTGGTCACTGGCTTGCACGATTCGGACGTGAAAGGCGCTCTGCCTCGGCTTCTTGGCGTGGCAGTGGCGCGGTTACGTTGCGCCAGCCGCGGCGTTGCCAGCGTTGGACGCGATAGACGGCGGGCGCGGTGCTGGTGCTTGCTGTCTCATTCACTTTTCGTCCTCCAGCGGCAACAGCCACTTGTAGCGCGTGGCCTTGCCGTTCGGGCCTTTGGTGCCGGGCTTGACAACTTCCAAGACCTTGATCGCGCACAGCGCGCTAAGGTATGCGTGGCCAGTCTGCCAGGACATGCCGACAATCTCGCCGGCGTCCCGGCAGGACAGGAAAAAACAGGCTTCCTCGTGTTCGTCTTGCCGTGCCAGGGCGCGGCACACACAAGCCAAGAGGCTAAGTTGCGGCTTCTTCATCGTGGCCACTTTGGGCGGCGGCGTGGCCTTGTGCGCTTCAGCAATGGCCCGCGTCAATGGGGTCTCGCCATATCCGCACTTCATGTCGTTGTGTGCGGCCAGGAACTCAATGAGGCGCGTGGCTTTGTCCTTCGCAGGCATTAAGGCCGAAAGCTCCTTTTCGTAGCGGGCATACCATTGCTCAAAGACAACTTCGAGAGTCCAATGCCTGTTGTCCAGCAGCGCACAGTCACTCGTTTTCAGAAGGCGCGCAAAGTGATGCTCAGGCGATACCCGTTGCTGTTCGGCATGGGCAGGGCTTGCAATCTCCAGGAGTTGTTCAAAGTTCCTTTGCTGGCCTTGACGGAGAAAGAAGGCCGCGTTCCGGTGCCGTTCCTGGAATGTTGAAGACTCAGTTCCCATGTGCCCTGCCTTCCTTGCTGGCAGCTTTTGTAAACTCACTTCTCCCCCTTCGGCGAAGCGAAGCGACGCGAAGGAGACCGTTGTTTCCCTTGAAGCCCTTGTATTCCATGAAACCCTGTGCCCCTTCTGTCCCTTCAACCTTCTATCCTCTGCCCCTCTGTCCCTTGTAACCCTGTGTCAACTTGACAGAGGGTAAGAGGGTGTCGGGGGAAAGGGGGAATTGGCGCGGGGGCGCTCATTGCCTGCCGCCTTTCGGCGCCAGCTTCCACTTGTGAGTTAGTCGCCGATGCGATAGCGGGCCTTCGGCTGGGCCAGTGCCTGCGGGCGCAATCGTCCCGGCCTGCCACAGGGAAAGAACCACCCCGCCGATGTGGTTGTCTCCCGGTATCCCGTGGCGCTTCCGAGTCCCGCCTGCGGTGACGGCGCCATGCCGTTGCAGGTCAGCCAAGAAAGCAGGGCGGAAGTGTGTGCTGATACTGTTCGGTTCCAAGCCGGCTGATGTGAACAGGTCGCATACCTTCCGGGATCGGCGCGGCGTCTTCATGCGCGGCCTACCTTTCCCAATAGCCGCTTCACCTGCTCAAAGGCAGCCCTGTCGAAAACCCGCTCCTCGTCGGCCAGGGCGCGTGGGCTAATTTCGGCATGGCGCTTCAGTAGCCAGCGCAACCGTTGCGCGGTTACACCAAGCTCCGAGGCCATTACCTTGACCGTTCTCAGGACAGGCACTCGCTTCGCCATAACGTCACCTCCTAAAAGAAGTGGCGTGTTTACGATTTCAGCAAAGGGTCATAGGGAAAAGCGTTTACTAAACAGGTCGCGAACGTTCATAAACTCTGAGGCGTCTCGTAATCGGGCAGACTGTCTGCCCCAGCATCGTTCTTTTGCTCCACTGTGAGCCTGGCAAGCTCGGCATCGTTCGCTGTTCGGATATACTTCTTGGGATTTCGTCCCATGTGCGCCTTCCACGCTGGCAGCTTGAATGCAGTCGCGGTGGAACAATGCAACTTCTTCGCCAGTTTTCGTATGGAAAGGCTCCGTTGCCGGTGCAGATACAGCTTGGCCTTCTTGTTCAACTCCACCATGTCCAGCCGGGGGCGGGCGCGGTGTGGCGCGGTCTGGTGTGCCGGCGCGGGCGCGGCCAGCGCGACGGCCTGTCCAGCGGCGGGCGCGGCCTGGCCGTTGGTTTCCTGTGGCGCGGCCGTCACAGGTTGGGTGGCAGCCAGAACGGGCGCGGCGGCGGTCGTTTTGGGTCCCTCTCTCTTGGCCCGCACCCTTGCATCGCGATTCCCAACTGCGTTGCAGTATCTCTCGGCTTGCCCGGTCTCGCTTCGACAATAGCCCAGCTCCAATTTAGAATTGTCGAAATCGTGGTTTCCTTGCTCTTTTTGAAGCCTGATGTAGTGCCTCTTGTTGCCTCGCCCGGTTTGGCGCCAGACCCGCTTCATCACAGAATTGTCGCGACCAATGATCCCTAATTCTCTTGCGCGCAAAGGATCAGGGAGTACTTCCCAAGGCACCAGCTTGTCGTCACAGAACAACCACCGGTCCAACAGTCCCTTGGACGCTAACCGCTCCAAAGTCGTTTCAAGACTGTCCTTGAACTGCTGGGGCGTATCCGGGAATCCGGCCACAAGCGCACGGATGTCCTTAACGGGCCGTAGGCCGTCCAGTCTTTTCAGGAGAAGGCGCTCGAAAGCAAGTCGTTGTCTTGATCTTACTTGTCGGAGTGTCATGTGCGCGTTGTCCTTTCGCGTGTCCAGGTTAAAGGCCAGGGGCAGGGCTTTGGACTCAAGCCTTTTCAGCGCCGTTAGCTAGACGGCGCCTATCCCCGGCGATGTTCAAGAGCATCAACTTCCAGTCAGACTTGATTACTCCTTGACGGTGAACCGCTCTACAAGGGGAACGGTGCGGCTGGCGCCGAGGACGGTGGTGTAGCGGTATGTGCCCGTCCGGGCCACTATCACTTCCTCATGGAAGTGATGAAACGCGCCGTCGACCATTCCGGTCGTGGATATGCCGGACAGGCACGCAGTCTTCATGTGCTCGTCACCACCTATCATGCGCTCCCCGCCGGGGAGAACAGGCCCCAGACCCTCGCCATTCCGGTCCCCCGGGATCCCGTCCCAAAACGCGGCGAGCGCATGGCTTTTGTCAAGCACCTGGACGATTTTTATACCGGCGATTAGGCCGGGCTTACCGAAGTCAAGGTCGAACGATGGGATTTTTTTGCTCCGTTTCTCCTTCTTCAATTGCTCAAGGTTGGCGACCGCGGCGTTATAGTTCCGGCCGCTCATGTGCGACATGGCTGCCTTTTGCTCCTTTATCGCCTCATCCACTTCTCTTGCGTTTGTCTCGATCAATTCTTTGCGCGTGATTGTGGGACCAACATCTTGAGCTTGGCCGGCTGCGGCACTTCTCTGCGTGGGATCGAGCGGCAATGTCCAAGCTACTCGTTTCCCCCTGCTGCTATAGTAATAGTAATCGCCAGGCGCACCGTAAATGGGCTTCCCGGTCGCCGTCGTATAGCCTGTTTCAACGTCAGCACTGACGACCGGCGCGGATTGCGCGGGTGCAATGGGAACAGGCGGGGCTGGCGCATCTTGCCCCGGCTGCGCTTTGGCTTCCGGCGGGTGTGGCAGCTTGACTGCCGGATATTCCACCATGTAAGGATGGTAGGTGAGGATGTAACGCTGCTCCCCTCCCGGCAAAGCAAGAAGTCCCTGAATCGTTAGCTTGGGCGTTTGGCCATTTATAATTGCCACTGCTAATGCCTTCACTCTTCGCTGTGCGATCACGTCGAGCCCGAACTCCGATTCCGTATCCGCAATCAGGAAGGGGAAGAATTTTTCGAGAAGCTTAACGATTGGTGTATCCGTAACGCCGTCGTCTCGAAGCTTTCGAGCCGTTGCAAATGTGCCCGGCGTAAACATGTCGATTTGGCCGCGAGAAACCTTCTCCCCGAATACAAAAACCCATGTTGCATCGCGCTGTGAAAGGGCTTTTGCCGCTTGCGCGAGTTCTCTGTTGCGCTGCCAGAAGCCGCCTGGGTCTTGAATTGCTGCACCTACGGTTCGGGCCTTCACCATCAGCTTTTCAATGTCGGCCGGTATTGCCACATTTCGTTTTTCGTTGGCCTGGTCAAATGCCTGTAGGGGGGCTTGTGGCGCTTCCGGTGGAAGTGGCGGCTTGACTTCCGCGGCTGGCGTATCTTGCGCCGGCTGTGCTTGCGCTTCCGGTAGGCGTGGCGGATTGACTGCCAGGGAGTCTTCCGGTTTCTTCGCCGCGTCTGCTGTTGGCGCTGCCGTGGCAGGATGCGCAGGCGGCGGGGCTTGAACCGGCTGGCTAGGAGAGCCGCAGCCCAAAAGAACGACAAGGGCCAACAGAACCGACGGAGAGGGCATTCTGGCCATTGGAGAACTCCTCCTTCTCAGCAGACACGACTGGGTTAAATCTACATGGCGAGACAGTCAAGGGCAGAAAACTCTTTTCCCTGTCCTTAGCCGGGCGGGAGCACGCGCCCCCACAACCCGGCGACCTTGCCGCTACCCGCTTTCCGTGACGGCGCGTGACGGCAGGGTCAGAGGTTGCGCCTTTGATTGCGCTTGGGGGGCGACCACCTCGCCAGGCGGGGCTTTGAATCCTGGCGGATGTGGCTAAATACTGCCCCCATATATAGTTACGCGTTAATTGTCGTATTTCCCATTCTTTGCGTTCCTGTGGCCTCTGGCGCGGTTCCCAGCTTTCGTACCCTTGGCACAAGATCGCGCTTCCTGGGCAGCCTGGGCGCTTGCTGCTTGGCGATTCCAGCGGCCTTCATGCCGGCAGAGCGCAGGCTGCCGCTCCCTCCATCAGCCGCTCGCGGGTTCCCGCGTCGTATCTGTCGAGGAACTGCGCTTCAGCCTGTTCCGCGGTCTCTGCGCGGATTTCGTCCTCCAGCGTCAACCCGTGGCGGGCGAATTCCTCAAGGCTCTGGTTCTTGCTCTTCCAGTAGACCAAGAAGCGGCGCATGGTTATCTCCTCTCGGTTGTGCTGACCAAGGCCATTACCGCGGCGCGGATATGCGCGGGCAGTTGCGGCCAGGCGGTGACGACGTGTTGAAGATCGGGCGGCAGTTCCGCTTTGCTTTGTGGCGCAAAGCCAGCCGGATTTCTCTTGCACTGATCTTGCACTAACTCGGTGCAGTTTAGGGTTTCATTAGGCAGTTTTGTGCAGAGTTCGCTGGAAACCGAAGATGGCGCTTCCGTTGCTGGAAGTTCCTTATTCTGCACTTGCTTGCAGTCTTGCGCAGGGTTATTCAAGGACCCAGTGCGGGTGTAGCACAGTGGCAGTGCGCCAGCCTTCCAAGCTGGTTATGCGGGTCCGATTCCCGCCACCCGCTCCACTCCGGGCAACGCTGAAGAAGACTGCGACCATAGATGCTGTTGCACGCGGTAACTGCAGCGGGGACGCCAAGGCCCGTGCAACCGTTCCCGCAGCTCACTCGATTGGAGGAGAACAAGATGAAAGGCCATCCTGAGACAAAAGGCAATCCCGATCGCCGGCAGTTCGTCGGCGGCGCCCTTGCCGCGGCGGCCTCCGCGGTGTTCCTGCGGCCGTCGCCGGGCTACGCCGATGAGAAGGCGCCGGAACCCAAGGCCGAGCCCAAGAAGAAGATCAAGCTGGGCCTCGTGGGCTGCGGCGGGCGCGGCAACTGGCTCCTCAACCTGTTCAAACAGCACGGCGGGTATGAGTTCTACGCCATGGCCGACTACTTCCAGGACGCGGCCGAAGCCAGTGGCAAGAACTTCGGCGTGGACAAGGCGCGCTGCTTCGGCGGTCTGTCGGGCTACAAGAAGCTGATCGAAAGCGGTGTCGAAGCCGTCGCGATCATTGACGTGCCGTACTTCTACCCCGAACAGGGGCGGGATGCCGTCGCCGCCGGCGTGAACGTGTACATGGCCAAGCCCG
>JBEKKG010000243.1:0-9187 GCA_050010835.1 Planctomycetota bacterium | reverse complement strand
ATTCGGCTGCGGAGGCAGGGGTGGGAGGAGCCTCTGGAGCTGCTGGATGAGTTCAGGGATACGAATCGTCGCTACCCTCCAGACCAGCGCGTGCTCGATCTCGCCGTACTCGTGGGCCAGGACGTTCCGCTGCGCGACGATCGGTTGCCAAGGGATTTCGGGGTGGGCCTCTCGGAAACTGCATGAAATTCTGTTGGCCGCTTCGCCGATGATCTCCAGGTGCCTCTCCACGGCCCCCCGCAACATGCGGTCAGCAACGTAATCTGAGAAGGACCGGGAGGCCACGAATTCCTGAATCGCACAGGCGGCATCGAGCATGTCCCACAGGTGTGCGGCATTCTTGGCCTCAGGCTGCATACAAGATCTCTCGGGCCTTCAGGATCTCGTGCCGACGAAAGGGGTTGCGGAGTGCTTGGGGAGAGAGGAGGTCCACGTCACGCCCGAAGATCTCCCGGAGCTCGCCGATCATGTCGGTCCAGTCGTAGAGGCTCCATTGGGCGTCCGAGGCGAAGGTTACCAACAGATCGACGTCGCTGTCGGGGCGGAAGTCGTCGCGCAGCACGGAGCCGAAAAAAGCAAGCCAGCGGATGTAGTTGCGCCGGCAGAAGTCAACCAGCTTCTCCTCAGGCACTTCGATGTGTATGCGCCGCTCCATGTTCCGTTCTCCAGGTGTTATTATAGCAGCCTTGGGCACGAGAGGCAAGGCCGCTGTTCATTCCAGCGGCGCCGGTGTGAACACCGGGAGAGGCAGGCCGTGTTTCGCGGCGGATTGGATTTCACCGTACCATTCCCGTGCCCAGGCCGACCACTTGTTGCGCAAGGCGTTGCGTTCGTCAGGCGCCCGGCGTTTCCCGGCCAGTTGCCGGAGCGCCTCTTCGCTGAACGGCGCGCGGACCAGCGCCGCGCCCAAGTCGCCGTCCCGGCCCGCGGCAATCGCGGCTTGGCGGGCGTTCCAGAGTTCCTCGTGGGCGTCAATGAACGCGGCGCGCCAGAGGTCGTTGAGCACATCCCACCTGTCGCCGCCCTTCTTGTTGTCGTACTTGAAAGCCGCCAGGGTCTTGAAGGGGTTGAGCACCGTATTGGTCGGCAGCCCCATTTCATAAATGCGCGGCATGGCCGGCAGCCGCTCCAAATCGAAACTGACAGGTCCGCCTTCTGTGCCCCGCGGCTGATACCACAGCCTTTGGCCCGCTGCGGAGAGCACGAAGCCCATGAAGGCGCGGGCGGCCCTGGGGTTGGGCGGCTGGCGCAGGATCGCGATGCAGTCCGCCGTGACCACCGCTTCGCGGGCGGGCACGACAAGCTGGAGATGGGTCGCGCCCTGGCGGCGGATGGGCGCGTTGGCGTAGAAATCAATGCACGGCCCCACGGCGGCCTGGCCCAGGGAGACGTCGCGCGGGACCGACGAGCCGCCTTCGTTGAACGCCCGCACGTTCGAAACCATCCGCGCCAGCGTGCTGTAGCCGCACCCCCACCCTTGGCCCTGCAAAACCACTTCGAACGCGGCGTGGACCGAGCCGGAAAGGGTCGGATCGCCGCAGGACACCCAGCCCTGAAACTTCGGCCCGCCCAGATCTTCCCATTCGTGCGGGGTGGGCAGGGCGGCGCGCCGCAGCACCAGCTTGTTGTAGACGAAACCGAAGGCGCTCAGGCACGCGGCATGGTAGCGATCCTGTTTGTCCCGGAGTTCCAGGCCGTTCAGGTCCGCAGGCAGTTCGGCAGCCAGTTCCGGCGCCGGCACGAAAGGCTCAAAGTAGTTTTTGGCAGCCATTTTAGGCAAGAGATCCATGCCGCCGCCGAAGAGGATGTCGGTCCCGACGCCCGCGCCGGGCTGGGCCTGCGCAAAGCGTTCGGTCAGGTACTTGCGGATTTCACCGGTGTTGCCGACGTCGAGCCAGACGACGCGGACGTGGCGGCCCGTGGCCTTCAGGTAATCCGCGGCGAAGGCGCGGCCGAATTCGCGCTTGATGCCGTCCCAGTGCGGCGAGAGCACCAGCAATTCCTCATCCGCGGGCGGTTCGCGCAGGAACAGCGCCGGCCCAAAGGCCAACGCCAGGATAAGAAGTCCGAACAACGCGATCCACAGGGTGCGCACCGCTGTCACCTCGAAACCAACGACGGTCTTACCGCAGAACGCGGCGCAGGACAAATGGAACCGCGGATGAACGGGGCGCGGGGAGCGTTAGGAGGGTGCATGTCAGTAAATGCGTGGCCCAGAGTGTACCGCGGGCGTCCCGCCCGCCTTCGTCCTCGCGCCCTGCCAGCCTGCCACGAGCGGGCGGGACGCCCGCGGTACATTTGCTGACATGCACCCGCGTTAGGAGAAAGAGCCTTGAACATCGGCGTTCATCCGCGTAAATCTGCGGTTTCATTTCGCAGTCTGGCTTTGAAAGGGGAGCAAGATGACAGGCACAAATGCAGTTCTGGGTGGCGGGGGGTTCCACCACGTGGCGCTGAAGGTCCAGGACTTTGAAGGCGCGGTCAGGTTCTACAAGGCGCTCGGGTTTACAGAGAAGATCTCGTGGGGAGAAGGCAACGGGCGCGCCGTGATGCTGGACACGGGCGACGGCAACTGCCTCGAAATCTTCGCCGGCGGCAGCGCTGAAGCCAAGCCCGAAGGGGCCGTGCTGCACTTTGCGCTCCGCACCGGCAACTGTGACGCGGCGCTGGCCGCGGCCAGGGCCGCGGGGGCGCAGGTTACCATGGAACCTAAAAGCGTCGAGATCCCCAGCCGGCCTTCCAGGACGCCGGTGCGCATAGCGTTCTGCAAGGGTCCCGGCGGCGAGGTCATCGAGCTCTTCCAGAGCTTTTGACTTTTGAAATTTCCCCGGCTTCGGCTATAAGACTTGGCCAGGGGGACGGCATTCAGGAGCGCCATGAAAGAGATCATAGACCAGTTGAAGAAGATCAATGACCTGGACGTGCGATTGAGCATGGTAAAGAAAGACCTGGAACGGCTGCCGAGGGAACTGGCGGAAAAGCAAATACAGCCCAGAAATCTGAAGGCCACTATCGAGCGCAACAAGGCGGAGATCACCCGCCTCAAAATGGAAACGGACGCGCTGGAACTGGAAGTCAAGAGCGGTGAGGAGACACTCAAACGCTACGCCGGCCAACTGAACATCACCCGCAACAACAAAGAGTTCGACGCCGTGCGCCGGCAGATGGACGCCCAGCGCGCCTGGAACAAGGAAAACGAGAGCAAGTACTACAAGCTGGTCGAGGACACGGAAGCCAAGCAAAAGGACTTGGACAAGAACAGCACGGTGCTGGTTGAAGCGGAGAAGGAACTCGCCGCCGAGACTGTGCGAGTCAACCAGGAGCTGGCCGAACTCCGCGCCCAGTATGACACTTTGGCCGCAGAGCGGGAGGTCATGACCAAGGAAGTGCCGGACAAGGAGTTGTCCATCTACAACCGCATAGTCAATACTCACGGCCTGGCCATTTCCAAAGTGGGGCCGGGCGGCATCTGTTCGGCCTGCTTCATGAAGATCCCGCCGCAATTTCACAATCTGGCCCTTCTGGCCAAGGACTTGGTGTGTTGCCCAAGCTGCGGGCGGATCCTTACAGCGGGTTAGCCGCACATGGCCACAGCCAATCCGCAACCCGAGATTCCCGGTTCGCAGCCGCTGGCAGGCCTGCAGGGCCCTTTGCACCTGCAGCGTTTCCTGGCCCCTTGCAGCGGCGCCCTGAGCGCCTTGATCCGGTCGTCCGCGCCAGGCGCCGTCAGCGCTGTGCTCAGCTTGCAGTGCCGGTGCATGGCGACAAGGGAGGTCCTGCCCCGGCACGTTTCGGGCCTGCATCTACCGCCCCTGCGCGGTACTGACGCCAGTATTGAGAAGCGCACTTCGGTGGTGCGCCGCCGCAACATCGAAAGCCAGCGCGTCCAGGCAGCAGGCGCCACGGCGCCCTCTCCCGCAGGCGGGCCGGAAGCCTGCGGCAAACCGGAGGAAGAGCCCAAACCCTGCTGCTTCTTCTCACTCCAGCTCAACGACGAGGAAGGAGTGGTGCATGCCTATTGCCGGCGCTGCAACCGCAAGATCCTGGTCTATGACCGCGCCCTGTATTGGGGGACGAAGCGCCAGCTCAACGAAACACCCCCAACCTATCCCTACCAGTGCAGTTGCGGCGGGCATACCTTCGAGATCGCGCTGGGATTCGAGTATCTCCCTGAGGCGCTGGATGAAAACGACATTGAGACGATTACCACGGCCGTGCGCTGCGCGGGTTGCAGCGAAACGGCCGTGGTATTCGCAGACGAGGCGACGTAGCTTCGCGGATTTCGCCGATTTCCTAAGCCAACTCCGCGGATTCGCATTATAATGGGGGGGCCGGAGGGGCGTCGGGGCTGGAGTAACAGTGGGGAGCAAGGGGTTGCGCGCAGCGTGGGCAATTTGCTGTTCCATAGTGGGCAATACAAGGGCAAGAGGGTAGGCATACCCGAGGGGAAAGTCATCACTCTGGGCCGGAATCGGGATCTGGAGCTGCCCTTGCCCGACGGGAAGCTGTCCCGCCGCCATTGCCAGATCAGCTTCAAGGAGGACCACTATGTGCTCACGGACCTGGGCAGCACCAACGGCACTTATCTGAACGGGGAGCGCATCACGGGCGAAGTCGTGTTGAGCACTTTTGACCGCATCGTCGTGGGCGATACGGAGATGGAATTTCAGGCCATGGAGAAGGTGCCTCTGCCGCTCGACTTCAAAGGCGCCGTGCCTGATCCTTTCGGGCTGGACTTGGGAGAGAACGAGGCGCCGCCGGAGGCGTTGCAGGAGTTGAATATCCCGCTTGAGGAAATTCAGGCCCAGGACGCGCCTGATGACACAGGGCTGGCCGTGGCCGCGGCGCCAGGCGGATCCGCTCCAGTGGTGGAATCATCCGCGCATGCTGCACCCCCTGCGGCAGCACCGACCGTTCCTGTCTTTCCGCAAGTGCCCGCCCCGGCAGAGGCGCAAAAGCTTCCAGAGGCCAAGGCGAAAGTGCAGGTGGAGGTGGTGGGTGCCGCCGTGGCGCCGCCCGGAGACCTGCTGGAAGCGGCTCTGCGCGACCTGGACATGCCGTTGCCGCCCGAGCCGCCACCGCTGGAGCCCGCCGGCCAAGAGGAAGCGCCCAAGCCTAAACTGCTGTTCTGCACAGTTTGCGAAGGCAGCGTTACCCTTCTGGATTACGAGCTCGGAGTGGCACGCAGTGTGGATGGGCGGGTAGTCTGCAAAGAGTGCCTTGCCCTGGCCCCCAAGTCTGTTCCGCCCGCGCAAGCCGCCAGCCAAGGCAAGCCGGCCAGGCCCAAACTGGTGTTCTGCACGGTCTGCGAAGGCAGCATACCGGCGCGGGACTTCGACCAAGGCCTTGTTCGCGTCGTGGACGGGCAGGTTGTCTGCAAAGAATGCCTGGCCAAAGCCCCCAAGCCCGCGCTGTCCCAGGCTGACTCCAAGAGTGTGGCCGCGGTACGGTCAAGGACTGGCGAGCAGAGCGTAGACGATGTCCTCAAAGCATTGGATGAAGAGGCGGTCATCATTGATACCGCTCAGAAGCGCGGCGGCACCCCGCCAGCCGGCACGAGCAAGTCCGTGACAAAAACCCCGCCGCCGGGGATCACGGAGGAACTGGGCGACGAGTTTGAGGAAATCCATTAGTCCGGATTTTTCAACACAGAGGACGCGGTCGTTTATCCTTCTCTGCGCCCTTTGCGCTGAATGAGTGGTGAGAAATGCAGGCTGGTACGGATGCACAACCGCCAGGCTATTTCGGCGAAACCCGCCAGCCGATCTACTCCGCCGCCCTCGTGCTCCCCTTCCTGCTGGCCTATGAACTGGGGCTGGTGTACTTGCACTCCGAAAGGATTAACGGGGGGGATGCGATCCTTCTGAACTTGGGCGGCAAGATAATGCAGTTCCTGGGGTTGCGCGCCGGCTTTGCCTCTGTGGTGGTTCTGGTGGTGTTCTTCATCACGGCGCAGGTGTATCGCAAGGGGAACTGGCGGGTGCGGCCGGCGCTGCTGGCGGCTGCATTCCTCGAAAGCTTCCTCTACGCCGTGCTGCTGTTCGCCATCCTGGTTTACTTCGCCCCGTATCTGCCGCGGGCGAGACGCGCGGACAGTACGCCCCCCGAAGCTCAGCGCGGCCACACCGCTTGCGTCGCTCGGGACCAAACGTACGCTGCCGCGCCGGGCGGCAGCACGCGCCTTGACGAATGTACTTGTCGACCGCCCGCACTTGACGCCTGTGCGCCGCGGGACGGCGGTGCAGCGCCATACCCAATGGGCGAGCCCTCCGAGCGGCCAGGCCTGCAGGCCTTTGTCCTGTTCTGCGGCGCCGGGGTGTACGAGGAACTGGTTTTCCGGGTGATCCTGCTCGGGGTGTTGATGCTGGTGTTCACCAAGCTTTTCCACATGGAGCACGCGTACGCGGCGGTCTGGGCGGTGCTGCTGGGGGCGGGGATCTTCTCAGCGTTCCATCATATCGGCGGAGAGCGCTTCTCGCTCAGCGCTTTCTTGCAGCGGATTTTCGCCGGCCTGTATTTCGCGGCGATTTACTTCAACCGTTCCTTTGGCATAGCCGCCGCCAGCCATGCGCTGTACGACATACTGGTGGGGGTGAATCAGTACGTGTGACGATTTTGGGTTTTAGGTTTTGGGTTTTGCGCTTATAGTGGGGTTATGAAGACTGAGACGGCCTACCAACGCTGCGTCAACCCAGTCTGTGACGCCAGCTATAGCATTGGCGAGGTCCTGACGTCCTGCCGCAAGTGCGGCTGGCTGCTGGACGTGGCTTACGACTGGGATCGCCTGGCAGTGCCTGCGCGGCTGAAGCAATTCGAGAAGAAATGGGCGACCCGCCGTGACCCGCTGCACTTCTCCGGCGTCTGGCGCTTCAAGGAGTTGCTCAACTTCGCTCCGGATGAAATGGTCCACACGATCGGCGAGGGCCAGACCCTGCTGCGCACCGAGCCGGAAGTAGCGCGCTACACGGGACTGAAGAGCATTCACCTGCAATATGAGGGCCTGAACCCTTCCGGCTCATTCAAAGACAACGGCATGACCGCGGGGTTCACCCACGCGCACATGGTCGGCGCCAGGAAGGTGGCGTGCGCCAGCACTGGGAATACCTCATCGTCCCTGGCCGCCTATGCGTCGGCATCCGCAGCCGGCAGCGGCGGGCAGAGGCTGGAGGCCGTGGTCTTTGTCGGCTCAGGGCGCATCGCCATGGGGAAGTTGTCGCAGGGGCTGGACTACGGCGCGCGCACTATCCAGATACTGGGCTGCTTCGATGACGCCATGCGGCGGGTGCAGGAAGTGTGCCAATCCCAGGGCCTCTACCTGCTGAACTCGGTCAATCCCTTCCGCCTGGAAGGGCAGAAGGCCATCATGTACCGCATCCTCGAAGGGTTGAACTGGGAAGTCCCTGACTGGATCGTGGTCCCGGGCGGCAACCTCGGCAATAGTTCCGCATTTGGCAAGGCTTTCGGCGAGCTGCAGGCGTTGGGCCTTATCAAGCGGCTGCCGCGCTTGGCCGTTATCAATGCCGCCGGCGCCAATACGTTGTACCGACTCTTCAATGAGGAACAGATACGCTGGCACGCCGGACAATATGACCGCGCCAAGGTGGACTCGTTCTACGCGCGAATGGATGCCGAGCGCCGCGAGGCGCACACGCTGGCCAGCGCCATCGAGATCAACCGCCCGGTGAACCTCAGCAAGTGCCTGCGCGCACTGGAGCTCCTCAACGGCCTGGTCGCGCAAGCGGACGATCAGGAGATCCTGGACGCGAAGGCTGTCGTGGGCCGCGGCGGCATCGGTTGCGAGCCCGCCAGCGCGGCCAGTGTGGCCGGCGCGAAGAAACTGGTCGCAAGCGGCGCCATAGGCCGCGGCGAACGCGTGGTGTGCGTTATCACCGGCCACCAGCTCAAAGCCTCCAACACCACCGTGGATTATCACAGTTGCCAAGGCGCGGAACTGGCAAAGCGTTTCGCGGGCTACTGCATCAGCAGCAACCAGTTCGCCAACAGGCCGATCCAGGTACCGAACGAACTGCCGGCGATACTGAAGGCGCTGGAATGATGCTCAGCCTTTTTCAGATGCGCCCTCGTCACCTCCGTTCGCGCCCTGGATTGGGACACCGTAGCGCTTCAACTTGCGGTAGAGAGTTGATTTGTCTATGCCCAGAATGCGCGCGCAGGCGGTGCGGTCGCCTTGCACGGTCCGCAGCGTGGCGAGGATCGCTTGCTGCTCGATCGCATCCAAGGAGGCATGGCCGGAGAGCACCTGCGCCCCAAGAGCGTCCCCCGCCAGGGGCGTGGCCGGCGGGGCCAACGGCGCAGTGTTGCTGGTGGCCTGTTCTTCGGGCAAGACGCTGGATAGTTCCATGTCCCGCGACTGCGTTTCCTCAGCAGGGGCGCTCCTCGGGAACGCCGTCCCGTCCTGGGGTATTGCAGCGGCAGAACCGGCGCCAACCTCTATGGCCGGCAGGCTGGTTTTGCTCGAAGGCTGGTACAGAGAAGCGATGTGCGCAGGCAGATCGGCGAGGCGGATGGCGGGCCCCTGGCCCAAGGCCAAGGCGCGCTCGACGACGTTTTCCAGTTCGCGAACGTTTCCAGGCCAATCGTAGGCCATCAAGGACTGCACGGCTTGGCCGTCAATACGCTCGACGTGGCGGTCTGGCCGCCTGTGTTTCTTCAGGAAGTGGGCCAGCAACAGGGGGACGTCTTCCCTGTGTTCAGCCAGGACGGCAACGTTGATGGTTATGACGTTCAGACGGTAAAAGAGGTCCTCGCGAAACCTGCCTTCCTTGACTGCCTTCTCGAGGTCCTGATTTGTGGCGGCGATGACGCGCACGTCCACCGGGCAGGAGCGGTCCGAACCGACAGGGCGTATCTCGCGCTCCTGCAAGGCGCGCAGCAGCTTGGTCTGCATGTCCAGCGCCAGTTCGCCGATCTCGTCGAAGAACAGGGTGCCGCCGTTGGCCATGCGGAAGAGGCCCTCTTTGGACTGGTGGGCGCCCGTGAACGCGCCCTTGACGTGCCCGAACAGTTCGCTCTCGATCACTGTCGTGGCGATGGCCCCACAGTCTACAGTGACCATGGGCCCGGCAGCCACGGGGCTGTTGAAGTGGATGGCGCGGGCGATGAGTTCCTTGCCGGTGCCGGATTTGCCCTGGAGCAGGACCGTGGCCTTGCTGCGCGCGACCTGCCG
>JBEKKG010000242.1:0-9195 GCA_050010835.1 Planctomycetota bacterium | reverse complement strand
GGTGCGCAGGCACGCAGATAAGCCCCTTGCCGCGCGCCAGCAGAGCGTCCAGCGTCTTTAATTCCGTGAAGTCAATCAACTGGCCCACGTTCTCGCGCGTGAGCTGCTTCATGCGGGCAAATTCGACCAGCCCCAGGCCAATGTGTTCAAACCAGAGACGGCACAACCTTTCCTTTTCCGCGCGCGGCATGGCGGCGCGGAAGGCGATGTCCATGTGTTGGAGGACCTGTGCGCGGTGCTTGTGGTCCAAGCGCCAGGCCATGGCGGCTGCCGCACGGCCCAGCCAGCGGGCCAGGGACCCAGGCAGCAGATTCAGCACGGTAATCAGCGCCGACACCACAGCCCACACGCGGCTGTCCCAGAAGGGATTGCGCGGCGCGCGCTTGGGGGCCAGGCTGATTGCTGCGGCTGCTTCCATTTCTTTATCACCACTCACTCAACACAGAGGACGCAGAGTACCCAGAGGAAAGACCACTGGAAACAAAAGCAAATCCTTTCCTTCTAATCCCCTCTGCGTCCTCTGTGTTTAGAACCCCTGGCTAAGTCCTCAGCCACTCATCTCTGTGCGCAGCCACGAAAGCATCGTCGCTAAGCTGCGGATAGGCGCGGCAGACGCGGTCAATCTCTTCCTTCTGGCCGCGGCCCAGACGCTCTTTGGGATCGAGAGTCCAGACGCCTTCCAGCAGCCCTTGCCGCCGCAGGACTTCGTGAATCCCCGGAATGCAGCCCTGGAAGCCGTTGGCCGCGTCGAAGAAGGCTGCGTTCGCGTCCGTCACTTCGATGCTGCGCCTGAGCAACTCCGCGGGCACCTCGTTCTGGGCGGCCGCGGCATGGCAGGTTTCGAGCAATTCCACCGCCTTCCGGGTCCAGACCGCCCAATGGCCCAGCAGCCCGCCGACGATGCGCCGCTCAACATTCCCGACGCGGTAGGGCGTCAGCAGGTCCAGGACGATGTTGTCATCGTTGCCGGTATAGAGCGCGATGTCGCTGCGGCCAGACTCGGCAACGGCGCGCACGACATCCAGTGTCTGGTAGCGGTTGAACGGCGCGATCTTCAGCGCCGCCACGTTCTCGATCTCGGCGAAGCACCGCCAGAACCGGTAGGAGAGCAGGCGGCCTCCGGCTTGCCGTTGCAGGTAGAACCCGATCAGCGGCAGCACGGCGGCCACTGCGCGGCAGTGGGCGAGGAGTTGCGGCTGGCTGGCCTGCGGCAGCGCACCGAGGTTCAGCAGCCCCGCATGGAAGCCCAGGCCGCGCAGGAGCGTGGCTTCCGCCACGGCTTGCCCAGTCCGGCCGCAGACACCGCCAATGCGCACGAGCGGCTCGGCGCGCTGGTGCCGGTTGAACTCATCCGCCGCCAGTTGCAGCACGGGTTTGAGCAGCCCGACCCTCGGGTCGCGAATCTGAAATTGGGTGGTGTGGACTCCCACGGCTACGCCGCCGGCGCCCGCGGCGATGTAATAACGCCACAGGGCCCGCTGGCGGCGCTCATCCAGCTTGCGCTGGGCGGTCAGGGCCAGCGGGCTGGCCGGGACCGCCACGCCGCGCTGCAAGACTCTGTGAACCATTGCGTCAATCACGGGCTGCGCTCCATTGCATTCAAGGGCCTGACGCAGAAGCTAAAAGGTAACCGTTGAGTCTCCGAGCCGCGCGCGTAAGCAAGCGGCAATGTCCGCTCCCTGACGGTCGCGGCTCGGACTCAATGGTTACGCTAAAAGCAAAAAGGGAAAAGTAAAAAGCAAAAAGACGGGTAAACTAGGGGCTGCACCTTTCAGGGAGGATCTGTCATGGTGGAACGGAAGCGTTACGTTGTCGCCGGCACTGGCGGCCGCGGCACCCACATGTTCGCGAAACCGTTGCTGAAGGAGTACACGGCTTACTGCGAATTGACCGGCTTGTACGACGTCAACCCGTTGCGCATGAAGGCGGCCAATGAGTTGCTCGGCGCCAACGTGCCAATGTACACCGACTTCCAGGAGATGCTCGAAAAGGCCCGGCCGGACTGTGTCGTCATCGCCTCGCGGGACTGCACCCACGCCGAACTGATCGTCAAGACCCTGGCCGCGGGGAAACGCGCGCTTAGCGAGAAGCCGCTGTGCACCACGGCGCGGCAGTGCCGCGACATCCTGGCCGCCAAGGAGAAGCACGCGCGCAAAGGCGGCTCATGTTTTGTCACGCACAACTGCCGCTACGCGCCCGCCATCGCCGAACTGAAGCGGCTGCTGAAGGAAGGCGTCATCGGCGAACTGCTCTCCGTCGTTTTCCAGGAGACCCTGGACCGGCGCCATGGTGCCGACTACTTCAGGCGCTGGCACCGGCGCCAGGAGAATTCCGGCGGACTGCTGCTGCAAAAGTCGTCGCACCATTTCGACGCCTTGAACTGGCTCATCGGCTCGCCGCCCGATACGGTCACGGCGCAAGGCGCGCTGCAATTCTATGGCAAGAACGGGCCTTTCCGCCACCAGCGCTGCGCGGGCTGCCCCCACGCCACCAAGTGCGATTTCTACGCGGACCTGTGGAAAGATCCCCTCAACAAGCGCATGTACAAAGACGCCGAGAGCGCCGACGGCTACATTCGCGACGGCTGCGTCTTCGACCAGGAGATTGACATCGTGGACCACGCCGGCGTGCTCCTCTCCTACCAGAACGGCGTGGCGGTCGAGTACAGCCTGACGGCCTATGCCAGTTACGAAGGCTGGCTGATCCAGCTTGAGGGCACCCGTGGGCGGCTGGAGCTCAAGGAAGTCTGGAACACCAATTGGTCGCCGGGGACCATCCTGATCCATGGGCTGGAACAGGCAGTGGGACAGAGCCTCATCTTGTTCAGCCCGAAGGACGGCCTGAGGAAGCTGACGATTCCGGAGAAAGCGGGCGGCCACGGCGGCGCGGACGAAGCCTTGCAGCACGATTTCTTCGCCCGGCCGTTCGATGCCCCGTTGACCGAACAGCAGGCGCCTGTGGAACAGGCCGTGCAAGCGGTGCTCATTGGCCACGCGGCGAACCTCTCTATCTCGAACGGGTCGCGGCCGGTCAAGGTGCAGGAGTTGCTGAAGAAGGGATAGGCGAGGCGCTTGATTTCGTTAAGTATTTACGCCTTGTCTATTGCCGATCTCTACGGTTCCATCTCGCGGCGTGCTTGCTGCGCCAGTTCGGTGAACTTCTCGCGCATGACTTCCGGCAGCTCTGCGCAGACGGCATCCACTTGGCCCAAGTTTCTCTTCAGCACTTCCACGATGTCGGCAAAATCGCGCGCGCGTTGCGCTTCAAGCTTCAAGCGGACCAGCCAACTCAGCTTCGCATGGCCTGTATTCGGCCCCAGCTCGCTGGGGTGCGGAAGGGGAAACCGCGCACTCTTCATAGTAATGCCTTCTTTGAGGAAATCTACCTTGGCTCCTGTCTCCCGATTGACCAGATTCCAATTGGTCGTTATGGCAAAACCTCTGGAACGCAGTTCATCAAGTACCTCGCGATAGTGCTCGGCATCCACGACAACGTCAATAACGTCTGTCCAACGTTGCCATCCGTGATGTTGCACTGCCAACCCGCCGATAAAACAGACATAGGCGCCTTCCACCTTCCGTACTGCCTGCTTGATCTGATAGACCGCGTCGCGCAGCGCCTCAGGATCCGCGTCCACTTTGTGCCCCCCCGTAATCTCAGCTACTGCGTGCTGCACCGCCAGCAGCCGCGCCGCGAGCCGGTAGGCCTCATCTTCGACAAGCGTAGTCTCTAACTGTTCCATGCCCTGAGTATACCACAATCCCCCGCGCGCGCCGTTCAATCGAAAATCGAGAATCCAAGATCGAAAATGTCAGTGGCTTTCCTTCGCTTGGATGTACTCATCAATGGCCTGCGCCGCCTTCTTGCCCGCGCCCATAGCCAGGATGACGGTCGCCGCGCCGGTGACAATGTCCCCGCCCGCAAAGACGCCCGGCCGCGAGGTTGCGCCTTTGGCATCGGCCTCGATGGTGCCGTGCTTGCCGACTTTCAGTCCCTTGGTGGTGTTGGGCACGATCGGGTTGGGCGTGTTGCCGATGGCGATGACGACGGTGTCCACGTCGAGCACGAATTCGGAATGCGGAATGGGCACCGGGCGGCGGCGGCCGGAAGCATCGGGTTCGCCGAGCTCCATCTTGAGGCATTCCACGCCCTTGACCCAGCCCTTCTCGTCGCCCAGTATCTTCGTCGGGGCGATGAGGAACATGAACTCGATGCCTTCTTCTTTGCCGTGCTCGACCTCCTCGGCGCGCGCGGGCATCTCCGCTGCGGTGCGGCGGTAGGCGATGTAAACCTTGTCCGGTTTCATGCGCAGGGCCACGCGCGCGGCATCCATGGCGACGTTGCCGCCGCCGAAGACGGCCACCCGTTTGCCGCAGAAGACCGGCGTGTGGTACTTGGGGAACTCAAAAGCATGCATCAGGTTCATGCGCAGCAGAAACTCGTTGGCCGAGTACACACCGTTGAGATGCTCGCCGGGCAGATTGAGCAGGATCGGCAGACCCGCGCCGGCCCCGATAAAAACAGCGCTGTAGCCGTTATTCAGCAACTCGTCCACCGTGAAAGTGCGGCCCACGATCATATTGGTCTTGATCTCGGCGCCCATTCTTCTCAGGATGTCAATCTCGTAGCGCACGATCTCCTTGGGCAGGCGGAACTCCGGGATGCCGTAGACGAGCACCCCGCCGGGCTCGTGCAGCGCCTCGAAGATCGTCACCTCGTAGCCGCGTTTCAGCAACTCGCCCGCGGCCGTCAGGCCGGCGGGCCCTGAGCCCACGATCGCGACCTTCTTGCCTTTCTTGGGCGCCAGTGCGGGCAGCGCGCGCTGCGTGTCCGCGCGTTCGCAGTCCGCAGCGAAGCGTTCCAGGCGGCCAATGGCCAGCGGCTGGCCCTTCTTCCCCAGCGAACAGAATTGCTCGCACTGCTCTTCCTGCGGACAAACGCGCCCGCAGACCGCCGGCAGGTCGGAGAACTCCCGCAGCTTGCGCGCGGCGCCCTTGAAGTCGTTCTCCTGGATCAGCTTGACGAAACCCGGAATGTCAATCTGCACCGGGCAGCCTTCCATGCACTTGGGCTTCTTGCAGCCCAGGCAGCGATTGGCTTCCAGCACTGCCAGTTCCGGCGTGAAGCCCAGCGCGACCTCGGTGAAACCGCGGATGCGCTGCGCCGCCGGCTGTTCCGGCATGGGCTGGCGGGGAATCTTCAGTCTTTCAGCGGGTGTGAGTTGTGGCATGGGTCCTTCCTTTGTTGTGTTCCCCCTCCCCTTGCGGGAGGGGGTAGGGGAGGGGTTCTTGCGAACGAATCCGCTAGGTACTCTTTGCCGCGGGTGCGAAGGCGCCGGACACGCACTGCGCCTTCAAATGGTCGTACATTCTGAGGCGCGACATCAACGCCGCGAAATCAACCTGGTGGCCATCGAACTCCGGGCCATCCACGCAGGCGAATTTGGTCTGGCCGCCGATGAGCACGCGGCAGCCGCCGCACATGCCGGTGCCATCCACCATGATGGGGTTGAGGCTGACAATCGTGCGGATGCCCAGTTCCTTGGTGACGTTGCAGACGGCGCGCATCATGGGCACGGGGCCAATGGCTGCGGCCAGGTCGAAGTGGCGGCCCTCGCCGGTGACAAGGTGCTTGAGCACGTCGGAGACGAAGCCCTTCATGCCCAGCGAGCCGTCGTCGGTGGCGAGCACCACGTCGTCACTCACCGCGCGCATCTCTTTTTCGAGGATGATCAGGTCCTTGGTGCGCGCCCCGATGATCGTCGTGACTTTGTTGCCTGCTTGTCTGAGGGCCTTGGCGATGGGGTACATCGGCGCGACGCCTATGCCCCCGCCGACGCACACGCAGTTGCCGAACTTCTCAATGTCGGTAGGGTGGCCCAGCGGCCCGGCCACGTCACTGATTTCTTCCCCCGCGTTCTTCTGGCACAGATTCTGGGTGCTCAGCCCCACCTCTTGCACGATCAGCGTGAGGCTGCCTTCGGCGGGGTCGGAGTCCACGATGGTGAGCGGGAAGCGCTCGCCCTCTTTCGTGACTCGCAGCGCCACAAACTGGCCGGCGCGGCGCACGCGTGCTATCTCCGGCGCACGGATGCGCAGGCGGTACACCTTGGGCCCAATCAACTGTTTGTCAAGAATCGTGTACATCAGTTCCTCGAATCCTCTCTTCCTGAAGTGAAGCTGCGGGAGCGACAGGCACCTGCCTTGCCCGCCTCACACTCGCCGCAGCCCCCGTCAACGCCGCGACTGTTGCGCGAGCGTGCAATGACAGATTACCATGAAGCACGCAGGGTTCAACAAATGTAAGAGCGGAATTGTCCTGATTGTGTGCTGCATGCGGCTGACCCGGAAATCCGGCCTGCAATGCCGGATTTCCAGCGCGGCGATTTTTGGGCAAAGGCGCGCCGCATTCTAGCCGATATTCATGCTCAGGCTCTCGTGCCGGCGCAAGGGGTGTGCTTGGGAGCGCCAGTGTCGCGCCCGGGGCAGAGCATCTGCTTGGGGTGGAACTACACAGACCATGCGGACAAGCAGAGTGTAGCGTACCCCAAGGCGCCGTTGTTGTTTGGCAAGGGGCCGCTTGCCACGGAGATCCTTCATGTTTTCAGACTTGAACTGCCCCCAGAACCCGTCCCGTGCCACCCGCCGCTGGGCGCCCGTGGCCGGCGTGTTGCTGCTGGCGGCCTGTGGTTGCGGCGACAAACCGGAAAGCCAGACATCCAGTCCGGTGTTGCGCACCACGGCTGCGGCGGAACAGCGTGCTCCGGCGCCGGCGGCTGCGCCTGCCGCCAGCCAGTTGAGCGTCAGGACTCCACTGTCCCAGGCGGAACTGGAAAGCATCTACCGCGGCGCACCCAGCGGCGGAGCCGTTCGGAGCGGCACGCCCCTACAGGCGCCGGCGCCGGCAGCGCACTTGCCGGAGTTCGGTGTGGTGGCCGAGCAGCGCTGGGACGTGCAGATCACGCGCGAGTGGCGGCACATCGTGGTGCACCATTCCGCCACGCCCAACGGCTCAGTCGCCGCATTCGACAAAGCGCACAAAGAGCGGGGCTGGGACGGCGTGGGCTACCACTTTGTCATCGGCAACGGCAGCGGCGCAGGCGATGGCGATGCCGAACCCACCTACCGCTGGCGCCAGCAGTTGCGCGGCGCGCACGCCGGGAATTCAGAATACAATGAGCATGGCATTGGCATTTGCCTCGTGGGCGATTTCGAGCATAACGGCCCGCCCACTCCGCGGCAGATGGCCAGCCTGCGCACCCTGGTGAGGTTCCTGCAGATCAAGACCGGCATACCGACGTACGAAGTCATCGGCCACGGCGACGTGCCGCCGCGGCACACCGAATGCCCCGGCCGCTGGCTGGACGTGGCCGCCTTGCGCGCCTCACTGGGCGGAAATCCCATGCCCGTGCCAATTCACTACACGCAAAGCCCTGCCACGCTCTCGCGCTCGACACAGATGGCCCGCAGCAACTCGCAAAGCGGCGCGGCGCTGCCATAGCAAGGCTACTCCCCGAAATCCACCCGCATCGTCCGCGCCGGCCCCCAGTTGCCGGCCTGATCGCACGCGCGGACGTGGGCATACCACACGCCCGTGCGCGAACCGGCGGCGGCGGTGTTGCCGGTCTCAGCGAACCGCTCCGGCGGCACGGTTGCCGCATTCTGGTCGAAAACGAATGAGTATCCCGCGAGGCCGCTGGGGCTTGCCTCGGCTTGCCACTCGAAGCGCCCGCCGGTCATCATCGGCCGGGACAGTTCCAGGTTGTCCAGGACCAGGCTGCTGCCGCGCTTGCAGCCTGGGCGGCCCTGGGCGCTCAGGATGACCTTGTTCACGATGCGCACCTCCAGGTTCGGCCAGGCGGTGTCTATCAGGCTCTTGAGGTCCACGCTGGCATGGCGCCAAGTGCCGTCAGCCACGACGGCCTCAACCCGCCCGATGGCTTTGCCGCCCTCAGGCGCCGCGCCAGCTCCGGTGAAACGTATGCTGGACCACTTGTCCAGCACCTCGACCAGGATGTCCACGCACAGCCCCGCCTCTGCCTTGTAGTCGAATTGCAGCAGCGGGCCGCGGTCCAGATACCAGGGGTTCTTGTGCAGCATGATCTGCACGTCGGCGTCATCATCGAGCGCGGTGAACCTGACGGCGCGCCGGCCAAAGCAGGCCAGCGCCGGATCGTCCAGCCACTCCATGCGGCAATCGCGCAGCGCGCGCACGTGCCCGGTGTGTTCTTCAAAGTCGAGGCTGAAGCTGGTCTCCATATCCATCTGGCGGTTGTCCGGTTCCATGTAAGCCGGCGCGGTAAAGCGCATCTGCGTGATGGCGGGGCCGAGCCAGGCGGCGCCCTTGTCCGCGGTGAAGCTGAAGGTGAAGGGCGCAGCGGCCTGGTTGCCGAGCAGGTCTTTCAAGCCCTGGAGTTCCACGCTGACTTTACCGCGTTCCGGCCAGCGCACACCCGCCGCCAGCGCATTGCAGGTAATACAGTTGCGGGCCGGATCGAAGCGCAGGCTCTGCCAGCCCGGCACAAGCTGTCCGTTGATGCTGAGACGCAGAGCAGTGAGGTCAATGCCGTGCTCCTCATTGAAGAAGATGCTGACCGTCTGGCCCGCGTAGACGCTGTCCACACGCGGTTCGGTGCGCAAGACCTGCGGGGGCGTATTGTCCAGCATGAAGCGCGTGTGGGTGGGCGCCGACCACACACCCGCGCCGTTCTTCACCCGCACGTGCAGATAGTTCCAACCGTCCTTGAGACCGGCGCCGCGTTTGGCGAGGGCCGCATCCAGGGTCTGGCCGGAGGCGAGTTCCTGCTTGCCCTGGGGGTCCGTTTGCGGGTCCTGGTCCAGACACGCAGCGTAGTCACTGATTCCGGTGATGTCCGTGGCTTGCCAGAAGAACTTGAAGTCCGCAGTGCGCCCGGCCGGCACGGGCTGGACGCGATGCACCCAGTATTGCATGGCCCGGCGGCTTCCGCGCCAGCCGTGGTCGTGGAGGCTGAAACCTCTGAGGGCCGCAAACCCGGCTTGCGGGAGGCTGCCCGAGAAGCAGCGCTGGAGCGGCACGAGGGTGCTGTGCCAGGTCCCGTCGCAGACGAAATCCGCAGGCGGCCCGGCGCGGCTGGCGATATCCTGCGATTCCGGGTCCTGGGCGTCGCCGGTGTCGCCGAGCAGCAGCGCGTGCAGGGCCCCGGCCTGGTCATAG